>DATHGS010000059.1:0-2956 GCA_035490155.1 Candidatus Methylomirabilota bacterium
GAGGCGCCGGACTCGGCGTCGAACAGGTGGAGCTTGTCCATCGGCAGCGTCAGCGTCAGGATGTCGCCCGGCTTGACCCGATGCTCGGAGCCGACGATCGCGACGATGTCCTGGTTCGCGGCGGTGACGTGGAGCAGCTCCTCGTTGCCGAGGTACTCCACGACGTCGGCCTTGCCCTGGAACGTCGTCGCGTTGCCGCCAGCCTCACCGATGTCGAGGTGCTCCGGCCGGAAGCCGGCGATGATCTTTCGAACGCCCTGAGCGGCGACCGACTCGGCCAGCCGTCGCGGGAGCGGTACGACCCAGTCGCCCGTGCCGACGAGCTTCGCATTCTCGCCGCTGCCCTCGAGGATCACGTCGATGAAGTTCATCGACGGGCTGCCGATGAATCCGGCGACGAAGCGGTTGGCCGGTGTGTCGTACAGCGTCTGCGGCGTGCCGACCTGCATGAGCAGCCCTTCGCTCATGACGGCGATCCGGGTGCCCATCGTCATGGCTTCGATCTGGTCGTGGGTGACGTAGACCATCGTGGTCCCGAGGCGCTGGTGAATTCGGGCGATCTCGGCGCGGGTCTGGACGCGCAGCTTTGCGTCGAGGTTCGAGAGCGGCTCGTCCATGAGGAACACGGCCGGCTCGCGAACGATCGCCCGACCGAGCGCGACGCGCTGGCGCTGCCCGCCGGACAGCTCCTTCGGCTTGCGGTCGAGGTACTTGTCGAGGCTGAGGATCCCGGCGGCGTCGGCGACGCGCTTCTCGATGTCGGCCTTCGGCACCTTCCGCAACTTCAGCCCGAACGCCATGTTGTCGCGGACGGTCATGTGGGGATAGAGCGCGTAGCTCTGGAAGACCATCGCGATGTCGCGATCCTTGGGCGGGACGTCGTTGACGACCCGGTCGCCGATCCGGAGGGTGCCCTCGCTGATCTCCTCGAGACCGGCGATCATCCGAAGGTTCGTGGTCTTGCCACAGCCCGACGGTCCGACGAGCACCATGAACTCGCCATCGGCGATCTCGAGGTTGAAATCGTGGACCGCGGTCACATCACCGTACTTCTTGGTGACGTGGTCGAAGGTAACGGTCGCCATCGCGTGCCTCCACCCCACCGGGGCATCGCGGGTCCTTGCATCCAGCCGCCGAATGGCGTCGTGGACGGACCCCGTACGAGGAGCCGGCTCGGGTTGCCGCGATGGTAACACCGGGGGATCAAGCGGCAACCGGCCCGAGTGCCGGGTGACATTGCAGATCCGTGTTGCGTCGCGTCACCACCGCGTTGGCCGGCGGCCTCCGGGCCCCTTGCCAGCGGCCAGCGACGAGGCGTTCAATGGGGATGCGCGAAGCGAGCGGTTCGCGGACCGGGGGCGTTATGGGGTTCCCGACGGTGACCAGATCGGACCTTTCGACCCGAATGGCGGCAATGACCGGCCGGCGCCGGTCCGCTGCCATTCTCGTCGGCACGATCGTGGTCGTCGCTCTTGCCCTTCCCGCCCTCGCCGCAGATCCGAGCGCCGATCCGAGCGCGGCCGCCAGCGTCGCCCCGGTCGCCGCGCCGCCGAGGGCGTCCCCGAGCGCCTCGACGGAAGCGACCGAGGACGACGCGGGCGGAAAACCCGACAAGGCAAATAAGGGCAACAAGGCCGGCAAGACGCCGGAGGTGGCGATCACCCTCCGTGGCGCGGTCGCCATGACGACCAACGCGGGCGGTTTCCCGTCCTTCACGATGGCCTCCGGTGGGAAGACCTACCAGCTCGAGGCCGGGCCGCCCTGGTTCTGGGGCGCCAACAATCCGCTCGCAAAGTTCGCCGGCAAGACGGTGACCATCACCGGCGAGACGTCGGCGGGTTCGACCGAGGTCGACGTCCAGGCCGTCGACGGGACCGCGATCCGCGCGCCGGGCAAGCCTCCGTGGTCAGGTGGCTGGAAGGCCGTCGGCTCGAAGCATCCGGGCTGGTCCCAGGAGAAGGCGGACAGGTTCAAGGCGAAGTTCGGCGATTGCTTCCCGCCGGGCCAGTGCAAGAAGGCCGACACGGCCGCGGCGGCGTCGCCCGCCATTCCCCGCGGCGACTGACCCACTCGTCGCCTCGTCGGAGCTCTGAGCTGATTCGTCAAAGGGCGTTGCGCGCGCGCCAATTCGGTCGATCGCGGATGCAATACTGCCGCGACGGCTGACCGGGGATGGACGCGCTGGAGGGCGGGAATGACCGAGGGGCGAGACGCGCCGGGCGACGACGAGGCGCCATCCGAGCCGCCGACGATCGGCTGGGCGACCGGCGTCCAGTGGGAGCCCGCTCCCGAAGGGCCTCGCGTCCTTCCTCCGGCCGGAGTCAAGCTCGCCGTCGGGTCCGTCATCGGCCGAACGTTTGACACGTTCATCCGCCAGGGACCGTTTTTTGTCGTCCTCGCCGTCCCAAGCGCCGTGATCGCGGTCGTGTCGACGATCATCCTGGGCGGTACGACGAGCACCGCCTTCAGCTTGTTCGTTTCTCTCGGGAGTCTTGCCGTCGACGTCATCTTCACGATGGCGATGATCGTGGCGGCCGACGATCTGCGGGCGGGTCGGATCCCCGCTTACGGGTCGGTGATCAGGCGGGCGGCGGACCGTGCCGGCCGGGCGTTCCTGTCGACGCTCGCACAGCTTGCCGTTCTGGTTGGCCTGACCCTGGCGGCAGGGTTGGTCATCGCGTTTTTCCTCATTGGCGGCAACATCGGTGGACAGGTCATCGCCGGGCTGGTATCGATCGCAGCGGTCGTGCTTCTGGTCGTGGTCGCCGTTCGGTGGTCGCTTTTGCTCGCCGCGAACGTCCTCGACGGTTTCGGCCCGCTGAAGGCCCTGAGCCGAAGCCGGGCCGTCACCAAGGGAAACACGTGGCGTGTCTTCGGCGTGTTCGCGGTATTCGGTGTGCTGTTCCTGCCGCTGGCCGTGGGAGTGTTCGGTTTGTCCGTCATTGCCCGAACGCCT
>DATHGS010000060.1:0-5931 GCA_035490155.1 Candidatus Methylomirabilota bacterium
GCGGCACTCCTCGACCCTGCAAGCTCGACCGACATCGCCCTGATCGGCAACATCGTCAGGGTCGCTCCGCAGGTCACGGACGACCAGGCGGTTCGAGCGCGGGATCAGGCGGCCCAGATCGCATCGGACCTCGTCCTGACCAACGGCAAGAAGTCATGGAAGATCCCGGCCGCGCGGATCCGGACGTGGATCACCTTTGCCAGGACGAGCGACGGCTATCTGCCGATCCTCAACCCGACCGACGTGCCGGGGGCCCTCGCCAAGGTCACGAAGGACGTTGCCGTCAAGCCCCGCGAAGCCACCTACCTGCGCGAGCGATCGGGCCGGATCCTCGGCGTCAGCGCGTCGGGTGCCGGGCGAGCCCTCGACGTCCCGACGACCGTCCAGTCGGTCGTCGATGCCCTCGCGGCCCGCGTCGATGGTGTGACCGCGCCGGCGAAGGTCAAGGTCTCGGTCGTGGCCGTCGCCCCAAAGCTGAACACGACCGAGGCGATCCAGGTCGCGCCGCTGATGGTCAGGGTCGGAGCCTGGACCACGTACTACCAGGTCGCTCCCCACAACGGCATGGGCGCAAACATCACCGTGCCGACCCGCAAGCTCAACGGCGTCGTCGTCCGGCCGGGCGAGGTGTTCGACTTCTGGGCCGCTCTCGGCGAGGTGAGCTTCCGGACCGGTTATCGACTGGGCGGCGCGATCGTGGGCGGCCACTCCGTCGAGGGCAAGGCGCTGGCCGGCGGCATCTGCGCCGCGTCGACGACGCTGTTCAATGCCGCGGCTCGCGGTGGCTTCGAGATCCTCACCCGCTCGCCGCACTGGTACTACATCAAGCGCTACCCGGTCGGCCTCGATGCGACCGTTTCAGGGTCCCAGACGATGCGCTTCCGGAACGACACCCGCTATCCGCTGCTCATCCGCGGATTCGCCTCGCCGGGCATCGTCCGCTACGAGATCTGGAGCGTCCCGAACGGTCGGACGACGACATGGAGCAGGCCGGCGATCTGGAACGTCGTACGCGGCTCCGATTCCGTCCAGATGACGTCCACGCTCCCGAAGGGCAAGTCGCAGCGTATCGAGTGGCCGGTCGACGGGATGGATGTCTCGGTCACGCGAACCGTTCGCGACTCGAGCGGCCACGTCGTTCACGTCGACACGTTCGTGTCGCACTACCACCGGATGGTCGGGATCCTGCTCGTCGGCAAGTAGTCGATCCAACGGGCCGTCGGCGCCCCAATGTCATCGAGACCGCTACGGTGTGGCGACGGTCAGGACCAGCTGGGGCTGGGTGGGGGACTCACGTGACGCCAGGTTCGTCTGGCTGCCCGTCGTCTTCAGGGCCACGCTCATCAGGCCACCCTTGGCCGGGCCTGCGAGGCTCAGGATGTCGACACTGGTCCAGGTGTTGATGAGGATCCGTCCGGAGGCTCCGCTGGCGCTCGCGTCGACCGGTGGAGCGTTCGTGTCGGTGATCGTCAGCTCGCCCCACGACGTATCGGCCACCCGGTAGACGCTGTAGCCGGTCGACTGGGCCGAGTTGGCGAAGACCTTGAGCGAGGCCGACTGGATCGTCCCGGTGATCCCGCTCAGGTCGAAACGGAGGAACGGTCGCATGATGCTCGAGCCGCCCGACACGCGGATGCTGACGTTCGTTCCGTAGTTCGTCCCGGGCGACGCGGAATTCACGTAGGCATCGGCGACAGGGTTCAGGACGACGGTCGTCGTCCCGGCCCCTCCGGTCGTGGCAGAGCGCGGACCGACGAGGTGCGACGTGTTCGTGGCGGCGTCGCGGGCCCAGATCGTGTAGCTGTACGTCGTGTTCGGCGACAGACCCGTGTCCTGGTAGGTGACCGCGCTCGGGCCGGGCGACGCCAGCGCGGTCGACGATCCATCGCGGAAGATCTCGTAGCCCGTGACACCGACATTGTCGGTCGAGGCGCCCCAGGCAAGGTCGACCTTTGTCGAGCCGTTGGCGGTCGCGGTGAAGTTGGTCGGGTCCGTGGGCGGCGTCGTGTCCGCGGTTACCGAGATGCTCGTTGTTGCCGGCGTGCTCGAACCGCTCGCGTTCGTCGCCACGAGGCTGACGGTGTACGGCCCGGCCACGCACCAAGTGTGGCTCGGGTTCTGGGCGACCGAGGTCGTCCCGTCGCCGAAGGACCAGCTCCACGACGTGGGTGAGCCGGTGCTCGTATCCGTGAAGCTGACCGGGAGGCCGACGGTGATCGTCGTTGCCGACGCCGTGAACGATGCCGTCGGTGGAGGTGGTGGAGGTGGCGGGGAGCCGCCGCCGAGGATCGTCAGCACGAGCTGGGGCTTGTTGGCGGACTCGCGCGAGGCGAGGTTCGTCTGGCTGCCGGTCGTCGACAGGCCCACGCTCAGGAGGCCGCCCTCGGCCGCCGCCGCGAGGTTCGTGACTCCGACGCTCGTCCACGTGTTGATCAGGATGGGCCCGGAGGCGCCGCTGGCGGTCGCGGCGAACGGCGGCTGGTTGGTCGCGGTGATCGTCGACTCGCCCCACGTCGTGTCGGCCACCCGATAGACGCTGTACCCGGTCGACTGGGCCGAGTTGGCGTAGACCTTGAGGGCGGCCGACTGAATCGTGCCGCTGATGCCCGTCAGGTCGAACCGGAGGTAGGAGCGGAAGACGCTCGTTCCGACGCGGAGGCTGATGTTGCTGCCGTAATTCGTGGTCGGCGAACCGGTGTTCGTGTACGAGTCGGCGACAGGGTTCAGGGTGATCGTCGTCGGAGCCCCGCTTGCTGTCGTGGCGCTGACGGGACCGGCGGCGACAGAGCGATTGCCCGCCCCGTCGACCGCGAGCACGGTGTAGCTGTGAGTGCTTCCGACGGCGAGCCCCGTGTCGGCGTAGGTCAGGGTGCCCGGTGACGTCGTCGCCAGGGGCGCGGTCGAGCCGTCGCTGAACACCTCGTAACCGGTGACCGCGACGTTGTCGGTCGACGCTCCCCAGGCGAGATCGATCTCGGTCTGGGAGGCGGGGGTCGCGGTCAGCCCGGTCGGCGTCGATGGGGCAACGAGATCATCGTTGACCGTGATGTGCTTCGTCGCCGGGGTACTTGCGCCCGCCGAATTGAAGGCAACCAGACCGACGGTGTAGGTGCCTGCCTGGGCCCAGCTGTGACTGGGGTTCTGGAGGTGCGACGTCGTGCCATCGTCGAAGGTCCAGTTCCAGGCGGTCGGGGCGTTCGTGCTCGTGTCCGTGAAGCTGATCGGAACACCCTCGATCGTCGAGGTCGCCGATGCCGTGAACTGGGCCTTCGGCTTCTGGGCCGCACCCCCGATCGTCAGGACGAGCTGGGGCTTGTTGGCGGAGTCGCGAGAGGCGAGGTTGACCTGGCTCGCAGTCGTCGACAGCCCGACGCTCATGAGGCCGCCTTCGGCCGTCGCCGCGAGGCCCGTCACGGCGACGCTCGTCCACCTGTTGATCGGGATCGGCCCGGAAGCACCGCTGGCCGTTGCCGCGAAGGGCGGCTGATTGCTGGCGTTGATCGTCGACTCGCCCCAGGTCGTGTTGGCCACCCCGTACGCGGAGTACCCGACCGACTGGGCCGAGTTGGCGTAGACCTTGAGCTCTGCTGACTGGATCGTGCCACTGACGCCTGTCAGGTCGAACCGCAGGTAGGAGCGATAGACGGTCGTCCCGACGCGGATGCTGACGCTGCTGCCATAGTTCGTTGTGGGCGATCCGGTGTTGGTATACGAGTCGGCGACCGGGTTGAGGGTGATGATCGTCGTGCCGTTCGACGTCGTCGCAGTTTTCGGCCCGGCAACCGGCGATCGGTTGCCGGCCGCATCGAACGCGACCACGGTGTAGCTGTGGGTCGAATTGGGAGCGACCGCGGTGTCGGCGTAGGAGTGGAGGCCCGGCTCGACCGTCGCCAGCGGGCTGCCCGCACCGTCGCGGAAGATGTCGTAGCCAGCAACCCCGACGGCGTCCGTCGCGGCTCCCCAGGTGAGGTCGATCTCGCCCGAGCCCGCGGCTGTCGCTTTCAGGTTGGTCGGGGCGGTCGGGGCGACCGTGTCGATGGTGTTGCGGCACGGGACAAGCCCGCTGTCGATGACCTCCCCCGCCGTCGAAACGTACGTGAAGGCGGCACTCGTCGGGTAGAGGTTGAACTTGACGGCACCGAAGCTGCTGAAGTCGGACGCGACGAGGTGGGCGGCATCGGGGGCGCCCGGGACAGCGTCCTGGTGACCGTGGCCGCCTGATCCGACGACGATCTCGGTGACGCCGGTCGCTGACGGGTTGCCGGCGCCGTCAAGGGGCTCGTAGCGCTGGTAGTCATGATCGTGGCCGTTCACCACGAGCGTCACGTGGTTGGCTGCGAGAAGGCTCCAGACCGGCGCGAGCGCCGTGGTCTTGCCCTCCTGCCCGACGTTGAACAGCGGGTGATGGAAGTACACCAGCGTGCAGGCCGGTTGATTTGCAGCCAGATCTGCCTGGAGCCACTGGTACTGGGCCGATGACGGATCCAGCTGGTTGTACTGGCTCGTCGAGTCGAGCGAGATGAAGTGCCATCCGCCGGCGTTGTAGCTGTAGTAGTGGGGGATGTTGTCCCAGTAGTAGAAGTAGCCCGGTGCCCCGTCCGGCTCGTATTCGTGGTTGCCGATGGTGGGGTTCGTATATGCCCTGAACTGGCCGTAAACCCCGGCGGCGCCGGGCTGGCCGTACCAGTTGTCGAACTCCATCGCCCGACCCTTCTCGTAGACGTCGCCGAGGTAGAGGAACATGTTCGGAGACCAGGAAGAGATGAGGTTGACGGTCGCCGTCTCCGATGGCTCGCCGCTCGCGCCATCGCCGGTAGCCGCCACCACGAGCGGCGCACCGGCCGCTGGCGACGGGGTGGCCGGGACGAAGGTCCGTGGGTTGGGCGGTGGGCTGGCCTGTCCGTTGGAGAAGGTCAGGTTCTCCGTTGCGGCCGTGCTCGTGAATCCGTCGCGCATCAGTGCTGTCAGCGCCAGCGTGTGCGTCCCGTCACCCCACCGCCGGGAATCCAGCTTGAACGTATACGGCGAGACGTAATCCGTGAGCAGTGCCGAGCCGTCCAGGGTGAAGGTCGCACGCTGGAATCCAGGCGACGTGCCGCTCACGTTCAGCGTCGCGGTCACGTCCCTTGAACCTGTGACAGTGGTGCCCGCCGACGGCGCGACGATGCAGACGGTGACCGTATAGGTCGCCGGCGGCGGCGCGCTGCTCGCCTGGCATGTGGCGCTGGCCGCGGCCACGACCTGTGCCGCCCCATGAAGCCCAGCGCCCCAGGGCATCCCGGCCAGGAAGGCAACGGTCAGGAACGCGACAGCCGTCCGGACCCGGAGCGATGACCCCCAGTGCGGGCGCAGCCGCGTCAGCGGCGTGCGTGAACGACGGCCTCTCGGCAAACCCACGAGACGCGACCTCCCCGTGTCCCCCTGTGTAGTCTCGTCACGAGAGGCGGAGGATACGCTCGCGATCGAGGATGGGGAATACCTGCCGGGTCGGCTCATGGGTCTGAACGCCTCCATTACCTGACAGCACGGCCCCTGCGGAGCCGGTTCCTGAGCGCGCACCGCTCCCGGATGGCCGATCTGGCGCCCACCGTAGAATCAGGTGCCCGCTGGCACCATGGCCCGAAAGTTCCAAGGACCGCCGCCCGTCAACGCGCGCCATGCCGGCCGTCGGCGTCGCGACGACAACGCAGGCGTTCGGTGCGCCGGTGCACCACATATGCGCCAAGCCGAGGCGCCAGGCGCGGCGAGTCGCGTTGAAAGTTGGCCCGCCGCGGAGTACCTTCCGGGGTACTTTGCTGGGGTTTCGGGAGGAGTCCAGCGCTGCCCCGGATCAGTCGACACATCGCGGCAGTGAGTCCGCGCCTTGCCGATCCTTGTCCCGGGACGGTTCCTCTCTCGCGTCATAAAGGAGGTCATCAGAACCGGTCTGAC
>DATHGS010000061.1:0-7129 GCA_035490155.1 Candidatus Methylomirabilota bacterium
GACGAGCGGCCCGGCCCAGCCGGACGGGAGTGGGCCGACCGGAGCCGGGACTGGCCCGAGCCGGACCGGTGCGCTCGCACCGAGATCCTTCAGCCAGGCCGCCTCGAACCCCGCGGTGTCGACCCCGAACGCGGTCGAGAACGCCTCGTCGTCGCTGACGCCCTTGGCGTACGAGCGGATCAGCCCCACGAGTGCGTCCCGGCCGTAGGTCCTGACGATGAAATCGACCGCCGATACGCTCTCTCCGTAGCCCAGGAGGAAGCGCTCGTACGTCGTCGGGAAGGCACCGGCAAGTCCCGCCAACGGGATGATCGACTTCGCGTGGATGGCGTCCGCAACGCTATTCCGATAGGACTGCGCGTAGCCCTCGGAGAGATAGACCGCCAGTCCCTCGTTGAGCCAGTGGGGCGGCTCGTGGTAGGGATTGGCGATCGCCGTGGCGAAGACGAGGTGCGTCAGCTCGTGCGGCACGACGGTCTCGACCCACGCCGCGTTGATGTCGGCGGGGGTGATGAGGGCGAACATCGTCCGGATGTCGGCATGGGCCTCGCCACCGACATTCTCCCTGGCCCCTGGACCGAGGGCGTCGTAGAACTTGCTCTGGTCGGCGTAGACGTAGAAGTCGATCGGCTCGGTCTCGGTCACGCCGAGGAGCTTCGACGTGTCGGCGATGGCGTTGTCCCCGATCTGGAGGACCTTTCGTCCGAAGGCCGCGTCGCCCTCGTACCAGTGAGCCCGGACCACTTTGCCTTCGAGCGTCTGCCACGCGAGGCGATCGTCCGCGTACAGCTGCGTCACCTCGGGCCCGAGCCAGGTCTTGCCGTCGGTATCGGTGACGCGCCAGCGGGCGGTGAACAGCGTGTTCGGGTAGATGTGGCCCTGGGTGAGGTCGGTCGAGAACCGCAGGGTCTGGGTGCCACCCGTCGTCGGCGGCGGAACCTCGACGACGTTCGGGCCGGCGGCACCGGGCGTCTTCAGCAGCAGCTCGACCAGGGTGGGCGCGGCGACAAGCGTGACCGGCTGGACGAACTCGATCGACTTGCCGAAGGCCGACGATGACGTCGGGCTGCCGAACGACACCGGATCGGCTGCGGCGACCGGACCTACGAGGCTGAGGATCATGGCGATCGCGATCGGTCCGACGGCCAGGCGCCGCCCGTCAGGCGGACGGCCGAGTCGACGGCCCTGGCGAGTCGTGCCGCCCGATATCACTTCTTCGCCCAGGCGAGGCCGGCCATCCGGATGATCCCCAATCCGTTCCCGGTGGCGCCGAGCAGGCCGTCGCGCGACAGCTTCCACTCCTTGTCATAGCTGAGCGGGATGACCGGCGCCTCGTCCCGGACGACCGTCTCGGCTCGGTCGTAGGCGGCCCTCGCGACGGCCGGGTCGGTCGTCTGGAGCGCGTCGCCGACCGCTGCGTCGAACGCCGCGGACGTCCAGCGGCCGTAGTTGTTCGACGAGCCCGTGCCCAGCAGGATGCCGAGGAAGTCGTTCGGCGCCGGATAGTCGGCGACCCAGCCCATCGACCAGATGTTGGGCGGGTCCGTGGCGAGCCGACCGAAGTAGTCGCCGGACATCGTCTCGTAGGCGATGCTCACACCCAGCTCGCGCTTGATCTCGGCGACGACCGCGGCGTCGAACTGCGTCCCGAACGTCCGCATCGTCGTCTCCGGGAAGCCGGCACCGCCCGGAAAGCCTGCGGCCGCAAGTAGCGACCTGGCGCCGTCGGGATCGTAGGCCGGCAGGAAGTCCGTGGCGCTCCGGCCCGGCACGCGCGGAGGGACCATGCTCGTCGCGACGGCGGCGGTGTCGCCCGCCACGAGCGAGACGAGCCGCCGCCAGTCGACCGCCCGGGCGAACGCCTGGCGGACCCGGACGTCGTCGAACGGCGGCCGCGACGTGTCGAACCCGTAGTAATTGAGTGACAGCGACGAATCCTCGCGCAGCTGGGGCCCCAGCGTCGGGTCGTAGCTGATCCACGGAGCGTCGAAGCTGGCGATCGGCGTCAGGTCGACGTCGCCCGCCTCGAACGCCGCCACGGGGCTGCGACCACCGATGTCGTGGACCAGCTCGATGGTCCGGATCGATGGCGGTCCGGCCCAGTAGTGATCGTTCGCCGTGATGGTCGTCGTCGTTGCGCTGTCGGCCGACAGGACGTACGCCCCGCTGCCGACGAACCCGGCCGGGGTCAGGGCGGCCGGGCCCGCGTCGATGCCGGGCGGGACGATGGCGAACGTCGGACTGGCGACGATCGCAACGAAATCGGTCGCCGGCCGGGTCAGGCGGACCTCGACATCCCCGCCATTCGCACTCAACCCGACGGACGCGGGATCGGCGTTCTGGCCATGGGCATACGCCAGTGCCCCTTCGACGTTGGCCATGAGCGACAGGAGCGGCGATGGATGAGCCGGGTCGAGGATCCGCAGCCAGCTCCGGACGACGTCCTTCGCCGTCAGCGCGGAGCCGTCGGAGAACACGAGGTTCGGGCGAAGGTGGAAGACGACCCGGCGGCCGCCGTCCAGCAGGTCCCACGATGCGGCGAGCGCGGGCCGGACCTGGAGCTGGGGGTCGAACGCGGTGACGCTCTCGAACAGCTGGGCGGAGATCGCGGCACTGCCGATATCACCCTGGGCGGCGGGATCGAGCGTGGACGCCGCACCGAGCAGGATCTTGACGCTGTCCGACGCGGCGGCCGCAACGGCGTACGAGGTGCCGGGCTCCGCCCCGCTCGTTCGGACCAGCAGTGCTGCAGCGGCCACGATGATCGCGACCAGGAGCCCGGAGCCGCGCCTCAGCCGGCTCGACCGCAGGTGAGGGGTCAGGATGACGTTCCCCACCAGGCGGCGGTCGGGGCAAGGCCGGGCTGAGGCTCAACGAGCTGGCGCACGATCGGGACCGTCGTTCGCAGCCGCGCGGACCTGACGTAACCATCGGCGGAGAAGCCCGCGAGCAGCGCGATGATGCAGACCCAGCGGCGCATGGGCGGAGTATACGGTCAGGTCCGGACGGGACCGCGAGACGTGCCGCCGGGCATGAAACGAGACCTCGCTTCACTCCACCGCCGGGGGAACGATGTCATTGCCGCGAGGCCTCTGTTCCCGATAACGACGACTGCCAGAAATCGTTAGGGCATCGACGGCGATATGGTGGCCTTTCCGGGCCCGGGTACGATTCGGTGGTGACAATACGCCTACGCAACACCCTGACCCGGACCGACGAGCCCCTCGAGCCGGGTCCCTCGGGGCGTATCGCCATGTACTCCTGCGGGCCGACGGTCTACCGCTACGCCCACGTTGGCAACCTCCGGACGTTCCTCCTGCCGGACCTGATCCGGCGGACGCTCCTCTACCACGGCATCGAGGTCGTCCACGTCCAGAACATCACCGACGTCGGCCACATGCGCGACGAGCGGTTCGATCGCGGGGAGGATCGGATGCTGGTCGCGGCGGGTCTCGAGAACAAGACGCCGGCCGAGATCGCCGACGCGTACGAGACCGCGTTTCACGCCGACGAGGCGCTCGTCAACATCCTGCCGGCCCACGTCTTCCCACGGGCGACGGAGCACATCCCGGAGATGATCGAGCTGGCCGAGCGGCTCGTCGATGCGAGCTACGCGTACGTCAGCGACCACGGCAACATCTACTACTCGGTCGCCTCGTTCCCCGATTACGGCCGGCTGTCGGGCAACTCGCTCGACGAGCTGCGGGCAGGGCATCGCGGCCACGTCGACCATGACAAGCGCGACCCCGCGGACTTCGCCCTGTGGAAGGCCGCCGGCGAGGGGCGGATGCTCAAGTGGCCGACGCCACGCTGGGGCGACGGCTTCCCGGGCTGGCACCTCGAATGCTCGGCCATGGCCCTCCGGCACCTGGGTCCCAGGTTCGACATCCACACCGGTGGGATCGACAACGTCTTTCCTCATCACGAGGACGAGATCGCCCAGTCGGCGCCGCTCGTCGGCGGGCCGCCGGCCCGGCTGTGGGTCCACGGCGCGTTCCTCCAGGTCGGCGGCCAGAAGATGGCAAAGTCGGCGGGCAACATCGAGCGAGTCGCGGATCTCGCCGATCGCGGGATCGATCCCCTCGCCTTTCGGTATCTCTGCCTCACCTCGCGCTATCGCCACAAGCTCGAGTACACATCCGCGTCGCTCGCTGCGGCAGCGGCCGGGCTCGAGTCGTTGCGGGCCGGCCTGCGAACCCTTGGCCCACCGCCCGTCGACGGGCCGTGGCGCCCTCCCTTCGTCATCCGGGCAGGCCGCGCGCCCGACCGACCGGTCGGGACGGTGGCGGGTCTCGCGGGCCACGGTGGCGGCGCGGACGGGCCGGCGACGAGCGAGCGGCTGACGGATCGCGCCTCATTACCGGCGGCACCGTTGTCGGCGGCGGGTCGCCAACTCCACGATCGATTTGTTGCGGCCATCGACGACGACCTCGACATGCCGACGGCGCTCGCGGTCACGCGTGAGGTGCTCCGAGCACCGCTGGGCGAGGACGAACGGCGCTGGCTGATCCTCGACGCCGACGCCGTTCTCGGGCTCGATCTCGACCGCGTCTGGGTGAGCGGCCCGTCGGCGATCGCCCCGGACGATGTCGAGGCCCTCCTCGCCGATCGGACCGCTGCCCGCGCCGCCGGTGACTACGGTCGCGCGGATTCGATTCGCGCCGACCTTGCTGACCGCGGCTGGGAGATCGTCGACGAGCCAGGTCGATCGACCCTGCGGCCGATCAGTCGGAGGTGACCGCCGGTCGGGCGAGGTCGAGGCGCCAGCCGAAACGGTCGATGATCCGGTAGAAGTTGCGCTTGCTCAGGCGCTCGCGCTCTGCTTCCGGCACCGACGCCCAGCCGCGATGCTCGTGGCGGATCGCCGGCAGGTCGACCGCTATCGCCCGACGGGCTGGCCGATCCTCGCCTTCGTCGCGGAGGACGAGGCTCCACCAGATATCGAGGTTGCGGTAGAACCGGAAATGCTCGTCGAGCGGGCCACGAGTCGCGGCGTCCTCGCGGCGGAACGCCATGGCATAGCCTTCGATGGCGTCCACCTCTCCAGCCGACGCATCCCGGAACTGCCGCAGGTTGTCGGAGACGACGCCCCAGCCGCCGGCAACACCGACGGTCGGGTCTTCAAGGGCACCCACGAGCGGGCCGACGATATCGCCGGTCGGCTCCACGCTCGTGTCCAGGACGATCACGACGGGTCCCGTCGCCCGGCGTAATCCGGCGTTCAGGGCGGCGGCCTGGCCGAGGCGCTCGGCCGTCCGGACGATCTCGATTAGCGGTTTGTCGCGTGGCATGTCACCGCCCGACGCGGGCTCAGCGGCCGCGCCGAGAGCGGCCTCCTGCTCCGCGGACGGACCGTCGGCCACGACGACGATCGACACACCCTCGGGCGAATGGGACGCCAGGCCGGCGATGGCCCGGTCGACGTCTGCCGGCCAGTCGGTCGCCACGAGGATGACCGTCGCGAGCCCGCTACTCGGCTCGTCGAGGCGCGATGGGACGTCCCGGCTCGAGCCAAAACGGACGACACCACCCGTCTCCTCGACCGTCGGCGCAGCCGCCGGGGCAAGCGCGAAGTCCGTCCCGCGGTCGACGATCTTCCAGCCAGCCGCTTCGATCACCTCTCTGAGTCGATCGGCCTCCTGCCAATCCCGCTCCCGACGGGCCCGGGCGCGATCGTGCGCCGCGGTCAGTATCTCGTCGGGGATCTTGCGGCGGCTGGCGGTCATGATCGGAGAATAGCCCGGCGAGCGCGGAATGCTCCCCGCCGGTCCCGCCTCTCCCGCCTCTGCCCGCCCGTCCGGCGCTGAGCTCCCCGTCCGAAACGCGCCGCGCCCCAAGATCATCCGAAATCGTACGCCGCGGGAAATCACTTCCATCCGCGCCGTCATGCCGATTTCGGATGCCGCTTTCCGATGCCGCTTTCGGACGAGCGGGGTGAAATGGACATGACTCTGGCGGGCGTTCGGAATCGGACTACTTTTGCAGGAGAGCGGCCGAGGTGAGGACGGGCGGGCGGCCGGCCGGCGGCGACGCCAGACGCCACGACCTACGGAGAGCCGGCCAGCCCATGCGGGCGACCGGCTCTCGGGTGAGGTCGAAACGAACGAACCCAGGCGAGGATCGATATCGGCGGTCGAGCGGTGTCGCTGACGCGTTATCGCTCAACCGCTACTAATAGTGGGGGCGCGAGGCGGCGTTTCGCTTGACTGTGCGGAACGTCGCCGACGTGTCTAGGCGGAGCCGACGAGCGTCCTGATCTCCGCCTCGACGCGCGACTCGGGCTGACCCGTCTTCTGGCTGATCGTGCTGATCAACCAGTCCGGATCGTTCCGGCCCGTGTCGAGATCCTGGTCGGTCACGCCGCTGAACTTCGTCTTCAGCTGCGGCTTGACCTGCTGGAACTTGGTCTGGAGCTTCTGGCGGGTCTGCGGATCGAGCATGGAAACCTCCTTATGCTCTGACCGCTCACCGGGCCATATGCCCCGACCTCACTCACAACCATTCAACCCGATTCCGCGTCAGGATCGGGTTTCAGGGACGTTGGATGGGGTTTCAGAAGCCTTACGGGGGCATAACGGCGGAGACGGCTGACGCTACAGGGACTGGCCACGGCCAGGGCGCGGGAAAACCCTCTCCCGTACCCCTTGCATGACATGGCAACATCTGTGCCAGCGGCCGCCGTCACCGCCGCTATGTCGACATCGAGGCCCGCCGTGACCGACGACGAGTTCGCCGCCCTGAACACGACCGAACGAGACTTCGCCCTTCGCTGGGTCCGGATGACCGGCGAGGAGCAGGACTGGTTCTGCCGCAACCTGCTGGCGGCGATCGAGGTCCTCCAGCGTCTCGGGGCGCTGGAGCCGCCGCAGGCCGCCGACGGAATGGTGCCCGGCTTCCCCAGCTGAGGCGCTGCTCGCTCGCCGCCCGTCGCCGGGCCAGGCCCCTCCCTGCGCCGCTCCCGGGCTACCATGGCGCCACTTCCCGCTCACTCGCGCCTGCCCGGAGGTCACCGTGCCCGACGACGTCAACGCCCTGGCCGATCGTTACCACGAGTTCCGCCTCCGGACCAACCCAACCTGGGCCCATCTCCAGGGCGACTACCGCTTCGCCGGGCAGTTCGAGCAGGTCG
>DATHGS010000062.1:0-16881 GCA_035490155.1 Candidatus Methylomirabilota bacterium
CCGGCTGCCGACGGTGCCCGTGCCGCCGCCCACGTCGTCTTTCCCGATCCCCATTCCCCTGGGGCCGACGCCGCCGCCCGACGGCATGACGACGCCGGCGCCGAGATCAAGTGACTCTTCGAGATCGTCCGCTCCAACCTCATCTGACTCAGCGACGTTCGCCTCGGGGATCCTTCTGGCCGCCGGGGCCGCGACGCCCCCGCCTCAGGACGGCTCTTCGGGTCCGGCGGGTGGTCCCGCCATTCCAATTGAGCAGGGTCGGTCCCCGCTGGAGTTCGTGATCCCTGGGCTGATCGTCGGCGTCCCGCTTGCCGTCGTGATCCTCGTCGTAATTCTTCAACTCGCCGGGGGCGCGGCCTGGCTCCCACTGGTCCGTCGCTGGCTCGGTCGACCGCTGTAACGGCGGCTCTTCGAGACCGACACGCCGGCGGCGCGGACCTTTCAGTCACTGCGCCCGCGAAACACGGCCCTCGTCGAGCTTCGGCGTCACCGTTGGAGAGGCCGCTAGGAGTTTCCGGCGTCCTGCTCGACGACGATCGTCCACGTCGTCGATGTGATCGCGCCTTGGAACTCGTTGCCGGCGTCGAGCGGCATCCCGATCTTGATACACAGCGTCTCGCGCTGTCCCGTCCCCAGAAGTCGATCGCCCGGCTGGGCGCCCATCTGCACGTCGCCAAAGCCCGCCGTCCTGGCGCCAAGGGATCCGTCGTAGAGGGTCGGGCCGTCGAAGTGCTCGCAGGTGGCCGCGGAGGCTGATCCCAGATCAGCAGTCTTGATCGTGACCCGAAGGACGTCGCGCAGTCCTTTCCGATCATCATCGGTGCTCGCGCTCGTCAGCGAGTAGCGAACCGACATGTTTTCGCTGTTCACCACGAATTCGCGGCTCCGGACTGTCACACCCGGGGTGAGGCCACCCATGGGAACGCTGAATGTCCACGGCTGACCGGCCGTGAGACCACTTGGCGCTCCGGTACGAGAGGCTCTGCCGACGTCAGGAAGGGTCGCCGAGGCGGCCGATACGGCGGCTGCGCCTGTAATCAGCAGCAGCAGTCCGAGCATGATGGCGATCCGCAGACGCAAACGAATCGGCCGTGAGTTCACTCCCATAGTGAACGTGGAGAGAGCCGTCAAGGGGAACCGCTGAGTTGATGAGAAGAGACGAAGCCGATCGTCCCCTGCCGGCTAGTGCAGATGTGGTAGGGCGTCACGGCGTCGACTCGTCGGCCGCGGGTAGACAACACTGTCTCTGCGGTTCAGTTGACATAGGATTGATCAGGTTTCGAACGGGGTGAGCCACACCCGGGTCCGACAACCAGCCGGAAGGATTCCGAGGGGCCCATGGCTTTCAGGTGGACCGGGCGTCTGCTGACACCCGTCATCGTTCGTGCGGCGCGAGAGATCGTGGCGCGGCTCGGCCAGCCGACCTTCATGCTCGGGCCGGATTGGCGCATCGTCATGGCGAACAAGGACGCGTACGAGGCGTTCGCTCTCGAGCCGGACCTCACGATCGGGCAAAGGATCTTCGATCTTGCCGACGGAGACTGGGACGTCCCAGCCCTGCGCGACTTGCTCGATCACGACCTCGCCGGCCGTGACGTCGTCCAGCATCGGCCGTTCGAGCACGAGTTTGCGGGCATCGGCCGTCGAGTCTTCCAGCTGACGGTGGTGCGACTTCGCGGCAATTGGTTCGACACCGGTCTCACGCTGCTCGCCTTCCAGGACGAGACCGACCGGGCCCGCGCCGAGATGCAGCTTGCCGGATTGCTCGAGGGCGCTCCTGATGCGATGGTCGTGGTCAACGAGGCCGGGGTCATCCAGCTCGTCAATCGTCAGGCTGTCTCGCTGTTCGGGTACGCCAGGGACGAGTTGCTCTCCCAACAGATCGAGCTGCTGGTTCCTGACGTGGTGCGGGGCCTCCATCCGGGTCACCGAGCCGGATACCTCGCCGAACCGCAGATTCGCCCGATGGGCGCGAACCTCGAATTGGCCGCTCGGCGGAGGGATGGCTCCGAGTTCCCGGTGGACATCGCGCTCAGCCCGGTCGAGACGGACGATGGGCTACTCGTCGTTGCCGCCGTCCGCGACATCAGCGAGCGCAGGAAGGGAGAGCGAGAGCGCGCCGAGCTCGAATCGCAGCTTCGAGACGCTCAGCGGATGGAGTCGGTCGGTCGTCTCGCCGGCGGGATTGCCCACGACTTCAACAATGTTCTCACCGTCATTCGGGGACACGCCGAGCTGACGCTCATCGACATGCCGTTGGGTTCGCCGGCGCGCAGCGATCTGGAGCAGATCAATAGCGCGGCCGGGCACGGCGCGGAGTTGACCAACAAGCTCCTCGCGTTGAGTCGCCGGCAAGTCATTCAGCCCATTGTTCTTGATCTCAACGGGGTTGTCGGAGAGCTGGCGCCGATGCTGCGCCGGCTCCTCGGAGATGACATCGAACTCGCGACGGGGCTGGAGGCGAACCTCTGGCTCGTCAAGGCCGATCCAGGCCAGCTGGAGCAGGTGATCATCAATCTCGCCATCAATGCCCGCGACGCGATGCCGAGTGGTGGGCAGCTGACGATCGAGACGACGAACGTGGAGTTCGATGACGAGTACGTCCGCTATCACGCGGGCGTTGTCCCGGGAAACCATGTCCAGCTTGCCGTCACCGACAGCGGACTGGGCATCGACGCGAAGATCCTCGGGCAGATCTTCGAGCCCTTCTTCACGACCAAGGAGCCAGGCCAGGGCACGGGCCTCGGTCTCGCCACCGTCTACGGCATCGTCAAGCAGTCCGGTGGATCCGTACGGGTCTACAGCGAACCCGGCAGGGGCTCGACGTTTCGGGTCTATCTGCCCCGCGCCGACGGGGTCCCTGAACTCGAGCGGCCTGCCGAAGCGGCCCTGCCACTCGTCGGTGGCTCAGAGTCGATCCTCGTGGTCGAGGATGACGACCGGGTGCGCGCCCTGCTTCGCGCGGTTCTCGAGCGCTACGGCTATCGGGTTGTCGAAGCGAGCAATGCTGAAGACGCCATGGAGTCCGCGGCCAATCAACCGCCATTCGACCTTCTCGTCACTGACCTGATGATGCCGCGAATGAACGGACGGGAACTGGCAGAGACTCTGGGCGCGACGAACCCAGACCTTCGTACCCTGTACATGTCTGGCTACGCCGAGGACGCGGTCGTCCACCAGGGCATCCTTGACCCCGGCGTCCAGTTTCTGGCCAAGCCGTTCAGCCCTGATGTCCTCGTCCGCAAGGTGCGCGACATCCTTGGGGACGCTGGCGCTCCGTGAGCCCGCCACCAGCTGCCGCGTTCAGCAAGCAATGGAGCGCCCCCCCGGCCCGGCTGCGAGCGGCTGGCCTTCGTCGTTCATTCAGCCGCACGCGTACGCCGACGTTCCGTCGACCGGTACGAAAGGATCATCCGGATGGCCACCCGGTCCCTCGACGTTCGGGCCACAGCCTCATATCCTGCGGGCTGATGGTCACCTTGGTCGCGAGGGTCCGCAGGTGGCCCTCCGAGCGCACCCACCCAGGACGCGGGCTGGCCGCGCCCATCGCCGTTGTCGCCGTGCTGCTGGTCCTCTACGTGGCCGTACGCGCGACAGGCGGCGCACCGAATGCGCTCATCCACTTTGGGTATGTGGCGGTTGTCGTCGCGGCAGTGACTCGAGGCCTGCGCGGCGGGACCATCGCGGGTCTCGCGGCAGGGATGTTGTTCGGACCGATGATGCCGTTGGGCGTAGCCGGGAATGTCGAGTTCCTGGGACAATGGGCGTGGTTGGTCCGCCTTGTGGCCTTCACCGCGGCGGGCCTTCTGGTGGGAGGCATCGCGGAGCGGTCGCAGAAGATGGCCTTGCGGATCCGAGCCGCCGAGGAGCGGCGCCGCTCGGAAGTCGCGGTCAGGGCGAGCGAAGAGCGGCTGCGCCACGTCGTAGAGGCGAGTCCGGTCGGCATGGTCGTTCTCGATGAGACTGCGCATATCACGATCGTGAACGCCGTCGCAGAGCGCCTGTTCGGGGCGCCGGCTGCCACCCTCATCGGGACGACGGGAACGCTGTCGCCCCGGGTGATGACGCCCGGCGGCGAAGTCCTCGACAACCTCGGAGCGATCGCCCGGCGCGCCATACGGGCAGGGCTCGCCGCACCCCCGCTCGACGTCGTCGTGGAATCGCCGTCCGGTGAGAGCGTCGTCGCGTCGATGGAGATCGTCCTGCTGCGGGGCGCCCACGACCGCCCGATCGGCTCGGCGATCACGTTCCGGGACGTGACGGCCGACCGAGCCCTTGAAGCGCGCCGAACGACGCACTACGAGGATCTCCAGCGGGTGTCGAGATTGGCCTTCGCCGAACCCACGGCGAGCGCTGCATGCGAGCGCCTGCTCGTCGAATTCGCCCGTATCTGGCCGGTTGTGAACGCGGTGATCTACACGTTCACGCTCGATGATGCGCATCGGCTGGCCGAGTGGGCGCGCCCGGGGCTCGGATTTCGTCATCCGGCCAGGGCAAGCGCTGCCGAGGCCAGTCGCCTGAGAGAGCTGGCCGAGTCGGGCCGACCTGTTCGAGTGTCGGTGGAACAGCTCGTCGCCGACCAATCGGCCCGTGATGCGATCCTTCGCCACGGAGGAAGGACGTCGATCATCGTGCCGTTGTTGGCCGATGGAGCGCTGGTGGGCGCGCTGTTAGCGACCGATACACAGGCCGGTGAGCGCATCCTCGACGTGGCGGAGTCTGGGAGCCTGGCCGACTTCGGTCAGGTTTGTGCCGCCGTCGTCGTGCGTGCGCTGGCGGGCGAAGCAACGGCAGACCGTGATGCGCGGGAACGTGTCGGCCTGATCCTCGAGCGGCCAGAACGGATTCTGCCAGTATTCCAGCCGATCGTCTCCCTGACCGATGGGCGAATCGCCGGATACGAGGCCCTGAGTCGTTTTCAGGCTGAGCCGTACGAGCCGCCAAACGTCTGGTTTGCCAGGGCGAAGGCCGTCGGACTTGGATTCGAGTTGCAGGCCCTTGCGATTCACCGAGCACTGAGGGTGGCGATGGCCGCGGGGCTGCCAGCCGCCGCCTTCCTGTCGGTGAACGCCAGCCCCGGCCTTTTGGCGGACCCGCTCCTGGCTCGAGCATTGAGCGGGTTCCCACTCAATCGACTCGTGATCGAGATCACCGAAGAAGAAGCAGTAAGCGATTACGGGACGCTTCGGGACGGCATTGGGTGGCTGCGGGCGGCGGACGCTCGGATCGCGATCGATGACGTGGGGGCAGGCTATGCCTCGTTGCGACACGTAACGGAGCTGCGGCCCGACTTTGTCAAGCTGGATGCGCTCCTGACGCCACGCCTCGGCGGCGATCAAGCGGCCCGAGCCATGGCCCGAGCCTTGTCCGGATTCGCCGAGGAGATCGGCGCCGTCATGATCGCCGAGGGCGTTGAGCGGCCTGAGGACTTGGAGGTCCTCGCAGGGACACGGCTTCCGATCATGGTGCAGGGCTACGCGATCGCGCGGCCCGGGGCGCCATGGCCTCAGATCCTGCCAGCTGCCTTGGAGGTCTGGACACCCGCAGGCGCTGGTCGTCGTCGGGCCACGATCGGTGGTCGCCCAGGCGTGGGTGCGACGCAGGTCTAGGTTGCCTCTTCAGAGCCCGGTCAGACAGGAGATTCAGCACCGGCCGCGGTGACCTGACGCAGCCAATGGCTCAAGCCGGCTCGCATGTCAGAGCTCTTGGACATCAGTCCCACGAGGTTGTCATTGAGGCGCTCCTTGTCGGTTGCCGACAGGTCCTGAGCGGTGCAGACGAGGATCGGCAACGACGCCGTCGCCGGATCGGCCTTGAGGGCCGCGATGACCTCGAAGCCGTCGAGATTGGGCATGACCAGATCGCAGATGACGAAGTCCAGTCTCTCACGGCTCGCGAGCTCGAGCGCCTCTCGACCGTCCCGGGCGACGACGACCTCGAATCCTTCGGGCTCGAGCAGACCGCGGAACATCGCCAGCGCGGTCGGGTCGTCATCGACGGCAAGAACCCGCGTGGCCCGCGTGGACGCCAGGGTCGGTAAGGCATGACGGGCGAGGCAAGCGAGCAAAGTTTCGCGGTCGACCGGCTTCACGAGGTAGTCGACCGCCCCTAATGCGAGCCCGATCTCCCGCTCGTCGATGACGGTGAGCATGACGACGGGCACATCGCGCAGACGATCGTCGGCCTTCAGCCGGCGAAGTACCTCCCAACCGTCGATACCAGGCAGGAGGACATCGAGAATGATCGCGCCGGGAACGGCGGCCCGAGCCGCCGCCAGTCCGGCGTTACCGTCGACGGCAACCCGGACCCGGCAACGCGTCGGCGCCAGGTACTCGCGAAGGAGCCGGAGCGCGCTCGGATCGTCTTCGATGACCAGCACATCGAGTCCGGGCGTGGCTGTCAGGGGTCCCAATGGCTCGGCACCCGCCGTCGCGGCGATACGCACGGGTTCGGTGTCCTGCACTGGACCTATCGTCGAGCTTGCAGCAGCCGGTAGGAAGACGGTAAACCGGCTGCCGACGCCGACTGTGGACTCGAGCTCGATCCGACCGCCGTGGGCCTCGACCAACCGGCGGGTCAGCGCGAGCCCAAGGCCAGTCCCGCCCTCCCTGGTCGAAAGCTCGCCCACCTGTGAAAACTCCTCGAAGGCCGACACCTGGTCCTCGGCTGCAATTCCGACCCCGGTGTCGCTCACGGTGAGGGCGACCTTGGCGCCGAGGGGTCGAGCGTCGACCCGGATCTCACCGCCGTCGGGGGTGTACTTGATCGCGTTCGAAACGAGGTTGTAGAGGATCTGGCGAAGCCGGCCGCGGTCGGCCTCGACAGTTTGCGACGAGACCTCCGAATAGAGACGCTGGTGTTTGCGCTCGGCGAGGGGACGGAGTCCGCTGAGGGCTTCGGCCACAGAGCCAGCCAGGTCCAGGGGTTCGGTTCGCAGGTCAAGGCGACCGGCCTCCACCTTCGCCAGGTCGAGGACATCGTTGATCAGGCCGAGCAGGTGCTCGCCGCCGCGGTGGACATGCTCGACCCATTCGAGCGGCACAAGAACGTCGGCGCCCCGATGCTCCTGCTGCCGCATCAGGTCGCTGAACCCGAGAATGGCCGACAGGGGTGTCCGCAGCTCATGGCTCATGCTCGCCACGAAGTCGCTTTTGGCCTCGTCGGCGCGGCGGAGCGCATCAACCGTTGACGCGAGGTGGGATGCCAGCGCCTCTTGCTCGGCGAGGGTGGAGCGCCGTCCGGCGAGAATCGCCGTCGGGGCGCCAAGCGCGGCAAGGAGCTCGAGGTCCGACGCGTGGAAGAGGCTTCGTTGCCTGGACAGGATCACCAGCCCCGCCCCGCCCTCCCCGTCGGGCATCTCGAGCGGGACGACGGACGCGAACCGGGCGTTGGTCGGCCCGGCGAGTCGCTCGACGATCGATCCAAGCATTCGAGGTTCCTGCTCCATGGCCATGGATCTGGTCACCAGCTGCCGAAGGGCTTCGCGCGCGATCAGCCCGCCGGTGGGGATCCCGACTGGCGGGCCCGAGGCGGCCACGATGGACGCAGTCTCCCCGACCCCGGCGATGACCACGGCGGAAACGTCGCCCCCGAGGTCACGGGCGAGATCCGCGTATCCCGCCCATATGTCCTGGACCGCAGCGCCCGACTGGCCCACCAGATCCCGCCCATAGGACACCATGGTCTCGGCCTGCCATAACCTGCGGACGAAGGCCGGCGGGACGAACGCCACGACGTAGCCAAATCCGGCGACGAGCGCAAGCACAGGCGGCAGGACGCCGAGCACCGACGACGCGGTGGGCCCAGCACTGGCGGCCGCGGCGAACAGGATCGCAACGGCGAGGACTCCCGTCGCCTGCGAGGCGACCATGAGCCGCCGCCGGGCCGGCCCACGCCGTTGCCGAGCCTCTGCCGCCAGGTACCCGGCGGCGAGCAGCTCCACGCCGACGAAGGCAACCGTCGCGACCACCAGCATCATCGGGGCGCCCGGCCGATCGAGCATCGCAACCGGGATCGCGGTGCCGACAAAGGCGACGAACGCCGTCGCCCGGACCACGCCCGGGACCCGGCGGATCTGGGCGACGAGATTGAGCGTGAGCATTGGCTGGGCAAGGAGGATTCCCACCGCCAGGATCGTCACCCAACGCGGGAGCGGGTTGACCGCGAGACGCGCGAGGTCGACGAGGAATAGCGAAGTCAGCGGAAGCGCCACCAGCACCAGCGCCCGGCGCAGCGGATCCGGACGGCGTGCGTATTCGATCGCCGTCATCGCGAGGACGACGCCGAACAGAGCCTCCGCCGCAAGCGCGACAGGATTGATCACGAGCGCACCAGCTCGGCGGACGGGGTTTCACGGAGCGCGTCCGTGGCCTCGAGATTCTCGATGAAGAGAGAGGCAAGGCCCGGGTCGAACTGGCGCCCTGACTCCCGGCGGATCTCGTCGAGCGCTTCCCCTGTCGGGCGAGCGGCTCGATACGGTCGGTCGTGGGTCATCGCGTCGAACGCGTCGACGACGCCAACAATCCGCGCCCCGACTGGGATGAGCTCGCCAGCCAGGCCGTCCGGGTAGCCGCATCCATCCCAGCGCTCGTGATGATGGCGGACGATCGGCAGGAACCTGGACGACAATCCGAGCGGCCGGCAGATCCTCTCCCCGATCTCGGGGTGGCGTCGCAGGACCGTCCATTCCTGAGCGTCGAGGGGGCCCGGTTTGTGGAGGATCGCCTCGGGAATCCCGATCTTGCCGACATCGTGAAGCAGGGCCCCATACGCGAGCGCTTCCTGCTGGAGGTCATCAAAGCCCGCGCGCCGCCCGATGCCCGCCGCAAGACGGGCGAGTCGCTCGCAGTGCGCATTGGTGGACGCGTCCTTGGCCTCGACCGCTCCGGCGAGTGCGGCAACGACCGAGCGGGCCGTCTCCATGCCAAGGACCGCGCGCCGCATCCGGACCGCACTTCGGATCCTGGCCAGCAGCTCCTCGCGCTGAAAGGGCTTGGCGATGAAGTCGTCCGCGCCCGCGTCGAGACCCTGGACCATGTCGGCCATGCTGGCGCGCGCAGTCAGCAGGATCACGGGCAGCGTGCGCGTCGCTTCGCGCGCTCGCAATAACCTCGTCACCTCGAGCCCGTCGAGAGCCGGCAGCCCGATGTCAAGGATCACGGCATCGGGATCGTGCTCGCGCGCGGCCCGCAGGCCGGTCTCGCCGTCAGCGGCACTGACCGTTGAGTAGCCCGCCTGCCCGAGTATCGTCGTCAGGAGAAGGCGGTTGGCTGCATCATCCTCGACGACGAGGATCGTGGCTTTGGAGAGCATCGCGACAAAAGCCAGATGGGGAATTTGAGTCGACATCGTACGGGCGCCTTCGCGTCGTTATTACACGTGGGAATTGACCTGGCGCCACCAATGTGGCTCGCCCGGTGCGCAGGAGCAACGGACGATGCCTGGGCGAGCACGACGGCAGCGGAGAGGGGTACTGGGGCGGCCTGGTACCGCTGCGCATGTCTGTAACACGTTTGTAATGACTTCCAGATGAATGGAAATTGCGAATTGCGGTCGGACGCGAGCCGCCATCGTCCCCGAATATCGGATCGCTGGACGACCGGCGCGAACCGGCGCGAACAGGCACAGAGCGCCTTGTCGACCACCGGCGCTCGGAGTCGCCACAAGCGACTCATTCGGTGCTCACGATTACCCCACATCAAGGCTTGAAGGTAGGGCCGATCGACAAGCCCTGAGCTGGAGGACGAGCGATGGAACCGGTCGTGATCTTCGGAATCCAATTCACGTTGAGCCTTGTGGCATACGCCCTGATTGCGGTCTGGTACGCGGTGCCGCGTTTGTCGAGGTTGCCACGGGAAGTCGCCCTGGTGCCATTGCTCTGGATCCATGCGTTCCGGATTGTCGGCGGGACGATCCTGGCGCCTGGTGCGGTCGACGCCGCCGTGCCGATCGACTTCCGGACGATGGTCGGGTTTGGCGATCTCACAACGGCCTTCCTGGCTCTGCTTGCGTTGATCGCCCTTCGTGCACGGTTCTCCGGTGCGATTGCACTGGTCTGGCTTTGCGTTGGCGTCGGGATGCTCGACACGGTGAACGCGATCGTTCAATCGATTCGTTATGACGTGTTCACCTATTCGCTCGGCGTGAACTGGGTGATCGTGACCGCCTATGTGCCGGCGTTGCTCGTGAGCAGCGCGCTGATCTTCTGGCTGCTGCTCGGTTCGAATCGGAGGATGGAGCCGATCGCCCAGGTGGAGTCGCGCCGGACCTTGACATGAGCAGGCGCACGGATAGGCTCATGCGATCCGCGGCCCGAGTGTGTCCCCGTCGGATGCCCCGCGGACGGAGGCGGCCATGCCCAAGTACTTGTTCACGGGCAGCTACACCGCTGAGGGTGCCAAAGGCGTTCTCAAAGAGGGCGGCACGGGCCGGAGGGCGGCGACCGAGAAGCTGGTCGAGTCCCTCGGCGGCACGGTCGAGGCCTACTACTTTGCGTTCGGGAGCGACGACTTCTTCCTGATCGCGGACCTGCCAGGCCATGCCGCGGCAGCTGCGGGCGCGCTCACGGCCGCCGCGTCGGGTGCCATCGGCACTCGCACAGTCGTCCTGCTCACGCCCGAGGAGGTCGATGCCGCGACCAAGCTCTCGGCGGACTACCGTCCACCGGGCAAATGATCCTCGCGCCCCGGCATCCGTCGATAGATCCATCCCACTCGCGGTAGACGCGAGTGGGAGGGGCGCCTTGGCGCATCGAGTGCCCCTTAAGCGTCGTCAAGCTCCCTGCTACCATCCCGCTCGATGGAGATCGACGGCGTCCGAATCACGACCATCGTCAAGGACAATGTGGCGATCCGCTGCGACGGCTGCCTCGACATCATCGAGGGCACGCCGTGGCGGGTGAACCTGCTCGACATAGTGGCGACGGAGAAGCCGTCAAGCTGGAACGAGAGCCCGGCGATCAATCCGGGGCCTTTCCAGTTCCACTCCGATCCGGCCTGTGTTCGCCGCTGGATGGCGGCGCGCGAGTACTTCTTCTGCCGGCGTGGCCAGGTCCGCGAGATCATGCGTCCGGTCCCGATCCCGGCTGTCGACGGCGGCGTCCCACGTTGGGGCCTGTGCGACGGGATCCATCGCGACGACCACGAGTTCATCCCAGCCTGACGGGCCGAACCGGGGTCGTCTGACGGCGGCATTCGCCGCGCCGCAGGACATGCGACGAGCCTGATTGACGGCGGCCGCGACGCCTCCTATCCTGCGCCCCATCGGACGGATCTCATCCGTGCCAGATTTACCCAGATTCGTGAGCGGAGGCGCTGGTCGCTGTGTCCCGGTCCGTGGAAGCACCCGCGCGTGAGCGCCTGTCGCTGGGCCCGGCGAGCCGGGTGCTCGGCGTCGACCCCGACACGCTCCGGCGCTGGGCCGACTTCGGGCAGATCGAGGTCTTCACGACGCCGGGTGGCCATCGGCGCTTCGAGCGACGTGACCTCGAGCGCCTGGTCGAGAGCCGTCGGTCGACCGCGCGGCCTCGGCCACTCGCGAGCCTCGGTGCCACGACCGACCGGCTGACGCGTGCCTATCGGCGGAGCTACTCGGGCGACGGCGACGACGGCGGTGCCCGCGATTCGGTCCAGGCGGCCGACCGTGAGGCCTTTCGGACCGACGGGCGGGGCCTCGTCACGTCGCTCCTCGCGTACCTCGACGCCGTCGAGCCGACTGACCGTGCCAGGGCAGAGGAGGCGGCAACGACCCTCGTCGACGACCTCGCCCGGCGCCTTTCGGGCGGTGGCCTGAGCCTGACCGAATCCGTCGGCCTGTTCGTCGCCGCACGGCGACCGTTCCTCGCGGAGCTCGGCGTGATCGCCCGCCGCCGCGCACTCGGTTCCGATCGCGTCAGCGCCCTGTTCGAGGAGGCGTCCGGGCTCCTCGATCGGCTCCTCATCCGCCTGATCGCCACTCACCAGGAGGCAAGCCGCTAGTGCCGTCCCCCCTCCTGCCGTCGGCGACGGCGTTGCTCGCGATCGCGTTCGCGATCGCCCTGTTCGACCAGTGGCGCGAACGTCGCCACGGGTTCCAGCTCATCTGGGCGATCGGGATGCTGTTCTACGGAATCGCATCGGGCTGCGAGGCGATTGCGGCCGCGGCCGGCTGGAACGAAACCCTCTATCGGACCTGGTATCTCACCGGTGCCGTCTGGACGGCCGGTTGGCTGGGCCTCGGGACCGCGTTCCTGCTCGGGCGGACGCGGTTCGGCTACACCTTCGCGTTCTGCCTCCTGCTGGCCGGCGTCTTCACGCTGCTGACCCAGCGCAAGTTCAACTACCCGGATGCCGGCTCCGCGCCGATCCTCTATCTCATCGGTGCGCTCGTCCTCGCCGTGGCGGTCGCGATCGAGACGTATTTCCAGAACGAGCGCTGGCCGGTCCTGGCGGCCGCCGCGGTCATCGGAGCAACCGCTCTGTCGCTGGTCCTGATGTTGACGGTGCGGCTCGCCCCACCCGGGTATGCCCTCGATCCGGCGACGGGCGTCCCGACCGGCGAGCTGTTTCCGGGCACGATCCGCCTGCTGACGCCATTTCTGAACATCACCGGGGGACTCGCGCTTGCCTTTGGCGCGCTCTTCTCGGCCTACATGTTCATGCCCAAGCGGCGGGTCCTGGCCTACTCGCTCGACCCGAATCAGCCCGGCGACCATTTCCTGTTCAACCTCCTCATCTCGCCCGTCGCGATCGTCGTCAACTTCGTGGCATCGCTGCCGGGCGCCGTCCGGGCCCTCGTCGCAGGCCGCCTCCACAGCCGCGTCCTGGCGACGATCCTCATCGCGATCGGCGGCTTCCTCGCCAGCGGCGGGGACGCCCTGAACCGATTCGGCGTCACGAATTACTTCCAGGTCGGCAAGTTCCTGGCGCTGCTGTTCCTCCTCGTCGGCTTCCTCGTCTCGATCGAGGCGTTCCGGGAGATTCGAATCCCGTTCACGTCCGTGGTCCTGCGCGGCGCCCGACACGAACCTGGCGCGCCGCCTTCTGCGCCCGACGGAACCGACGGCGCCGAGCCCACCTTCGACCCGGCCTGACCAGGGTCGGGGCCTCGCGACGGGGCCGGCGCTTCTCATCTGATCGGGGGGTGCCCGTGATCGAGGGCGCGTCCGCCTCTGGCGAGGTGGGGTCGCTACCATGCCCGGGTGCAGGATCGGTCCCTTCTCATTGGTTCGGCGACGGTCCTCGTCGCTGCGGCCGGCTTCGGCCTGCTGGGTCCGGTCGCCCGATTCGCGTACGAGGCCGGGCTCCAGCCATTGTCGTTCGTCGCATGGCGAGGACTGTTCGGGACGCTGGTCGTCGCGTTGTTCGTCGCCTGGCGGATCAGGCGCGGCCGGCCGCTCATCGCCCCGTGGCGCCTGCCGGCCGGGCAGGGTCGGGCTCTACTGGTGGCAACGATTACCGCGCTGCTGCTCAACGTCGCGATGTTCATCGCGTTCGAGCGAACGACCGTCGCTCTCGTCCTCCTCGGCTTCTACACCTACCCCGCCCTGGTCGCCGTGACGGCCGTCTGGCGCGGCGTCGAACGGCTGGACGGCGTTCGAGCCGCGTCGCTCGTACTCGCGCTCGGTGGGATGGTCCTCGTCGTGGCAGGCGGGCTCAACCCCGCCGGAGAGCTGCGGGTCGACGCCCTTGGCATCGGGCTGGCCCTTGGAGCCGCGGTCAGCCAGACCGTCTTCGTGACGATCAGCCGCAACGGTTATCCGGGGATCTCCACGGACCAGGCGATGGGCTGGATCCTCGCGGCGACCACGGCAGTCTGCGCCACGCTCGCGATCGTCACCGGCGGGGGCAGCTCACTGGCTGAGCCCGTGAGGTCCGGCCAGGCGCTGTGGTTGTCGGCGCTGGCCGGGATCGCGGCCGCCGGCATCCCGTCGATCCTGTTCCTGCGCGGCATTCGGACAATCGGCGGGACGCGGACGGGAATCCTGATGCTGTTCGAGCCGGTCGTCGGGGTCGGCCTGGCAGCGGTCCTCCTCCACGAGGGGCTTGCCCCGATCCAGGTCGTCGGCGGTGCCTGCATCCTCGCCGCAGCAGTGCTCCTCCAGCGATCCGAAGGGCCTGTCGTCGCGGCTCCGGCCGGAGCGCCGACCGCGGCGCTGCTGGATCCGGAGCGAGGATGACCCCAATGCAGGCGGGCGCCGAACGTGCCACGATCGGCAGGAGGGAACGAACTTGACCGAGCCTGAACGCATCCGAGTTCTCGTCGTCGACGATCATGGCGTCGTTCGACGCGGACTCCGTGGCTATCTCGAGCTCCTCGACGACATCGAGGTCGTCGGCGAGGCCGAGAACGGGCTGCGCGGGGTGGAGCTCGCCGAAGAGCTGGAACCGGATGTCGTGCTCATGGACCTCGTGATGCCCGAGCTCGACGGGATCGGGGCGATCGCGAGGATCAAGGCGAGCCGGCCGGCGATCCAGGTCGTCGCCCTCACGAGCTTCATCGAGGAGGAGAAGGTGACCGCCGCCCTCGAGGCCGGAGCGAGCGGGTTCATCCTCAAGGATGCCGACGCCGACGACGTCGCCGCGGCGATCCGCGCGGCCCACAACGACGAGATCCACCTGGACCCGGCAGCCGCCCGGATCCTGGCCCGAGGGCTGCGCAACCGCTCGACCGCGGCCCCGACCGAGCCTCTGACCGAGCGTGAGCTCGAGGTCCTCGGGCTCGTCGGGCGGGGTCGCAGCAACAAGGAGATCGCGACGGATCTCGGCATTACGGAACGGACGGCCAGGACCCACGTCAGCAACATCCTCGGCAAGCTCGGCCTTGCCAGCCGGACTCAAGCGGCCCTCTACGCGGTCGAGCGCAAACTCGTCCCGCGCCCCGGCTGACGCAGCCGGGAGCCAGGCGCCCGAGACCTCATGGCAAGCCGCCCGACGATCGTCTTTCTCCACGGGACCCGGCTGACCAGCGCCCAATGGGGGCCGCAGGTTGCGGCCCTGAGCGACGAGTTCGACTGCCTGGCCCTCGATCTGCCGGGCCACGGGACCCGCATGACGGATCCATTCAGCCTGGCTGGGGCGGCGGACTCGGTTGCGGACGCGATCGCGGCCCACGGCGGCGGACGGGCGATCGTCGTCGGGCTGTCGCTCGGCGGTTACGTCGCGATGGACCTTGCCGCACGCTGGCCGGATCGCGTGAGCGGCCTGGTGCTGGCGGGCGCCACGGCCGAGCCCAGCGGTGCCCGGTCGCTGCCTTACCACGCCCTCGGCTGGGCGCTTAGCCGGCCATCGGAGGCGCGGCTCGACGCCGTCAACGCCTGGTACTTCCGCCGTCGGTACGGGCCGGCCATCGCCGAGCCGATCATCGCCGGCGGCTTCGGCTTCCGGACCGGCGCACAGGCCTTACGAGCGATCATCGGCGAGCGTTTCAAGCCGCGCCTCGCAAGCTATCCGGGCAGGACCCTCATCCTCAACGGGGAGTTCGACCTGCTGTTCCGGCTCTCGGAACGGTCATTTGCCGCGGTCGCCGCCGATCCTCGGCGGGTCCTCATCCGGCGCGCCACCCACCTCGCGAACCTCGACCAGCCCGAGGCGTTCAGCGCAGCGGTGCGGCGTTTCGCCAGGGGTCTCTGAACCCCGGCTGAGCCCTGCCGCGAGCCCGCTCCGAGCGGCCAACGGCGGCCGAGCCAGGGTCGCGGCGTATACTCGGCGGACCGACCCAGCCCGCCTGACAGAGGTTCGATGCGCGTCCGAAAAGCCGTCTTCCCCGCCGCCGGATGGGGCACCCGCTTCCTCCCGGCGACGAAGGCCCAGCCGAAGGAAATGCTGCCGCTCGTCGACAAACCCGTCATCCAGTACGCGGTCGAGGAGGCCGTAGCGGCGGGCATCGAGCAGGTCATCATCGTCACCTCCAGCCAGAAACGGGCGATCGAGGATCACTTCGACCTGTCCTACGAGCTCGAACATCTGCTCGAGGAGAAGGGCGACATCGAGATGCTCCGCCAGATCCGCCACATCACGGATCTGGCCCAGGTCTCGTACGTCCGGCAGAAGGAACAGCTCGGACTCGGCCACGCCGTCCTGATGGCCAAGGAGCTCGTCGGCCACGAGCCCTTCGCGGTGATCCTGTCGGACGACGTCGTCATCGGCGAGCGGCCGTGCATCGGCCAGCTCGTCCACGCCTACAACGAGACCCACAGCTCGGTCGTCGCAGTGATGGAGGTCCCCAACGCGGACACGGATCGCTATGGGGTGATTGCCGGCGAGCCGGTCGAGGGCGGTCTGAACCATGGCCGGCTGCACAAGGTCACCCGCCTCGTAGAGAAGCCCACGCCGGCAGACGCTCCATCGAACCTCGCGATCATCGGGCGTTACGTCCTGACGCCGAAGATCTTCGACAAGCTCGAGTCGACCCCGCGCGGCGCCGGTGGCGAGATCCAGCTGACGGACGCGATCGAGGCCCTCATGGAGGAGCAGGCGGTCTACGGCTACGAGTTCGAGGGCACGCGCTATGACTGTGGGACGACCATGGGCTGGCTGAAGGCATCGGTCGAGCTGGCACTCGAGCGGCCGGAGCTCAACCCGGAGTTCCGCACGTACATCCGCGAGCTCCAGGTCTAGTTCAGGCGCGCGCCCCGCGGATATGACGCTCATTCATGAGAATGAGCTCGAACACTTTCGACCCTGCGCAAGGTGCGGTTGATTCCCCTCGTGCCACGTTGAGGAGCTTCTCAGGGTTGAGCACGATCAGCCTGAATCTCATGAGCGAGCCTCATATCGGCCGACCTGCAGAGTGCCTGCGGCGACGCGAGAGAGCGGCGCGAGGTTGCCGGTTCGGAGGTTTTGGACGGTGACCCTTGAAGTCCTCGTCATCGGCGCGTTTCGCATTCTTGGATCGTTGCCGGTG
>DATHGS010000063.1:0-6590 GCA_035490155.1 Candidatus Methylomirabilota bacterium
CAACGTGCCCGTAACCCGGGCGGGCGTCTCGGGACGTCGATTGCAACTCGCGGAGGCTCATGCTCGCCTCCGCTGTAAGCGCTTTCAGCGCGGCAATGCTTCGCCGCCGCGGAAGGGCTTCAGAGACGTCGAGGCTCGCAGTTCGAGCCCGACAGGAGGCGCTGGGTGCCCAAGGGCTCGGCCACGATCTACCAGGTGGCGCGCCATGCCGGCGTATCGATCGCGACGGTGTCGCGCGTCCAGCGCGGCAATGGGCCGGTTGCGGACAACACCCGAGCAAAGGTCGCCCGATCGATCAAGGCGCTCGACTACCGACCGAGCCCGAATGCCCGTTCTCTTGCCGCCAGCCGTCACGAGGCGAGCGGGATCGTCTTTCCCAATCTGTCGGGGCCGTACTACTCCGAGGTCATCTACGGCTTTGAGCGGGAGACCGTCGAGGCTCGTCAGAGCGTCCTGATCCTTGGCACGCATGGGCGCGACGGCGCGGAGGATCTCGTCCACGACCTGGCTGCCAGCGTCGACGGCCTCGTGATCATGGGTCGGACCGTGCCAGACCGGCTCGTCGCCGAGCTCGGCCGAATGAAGGTGCCGGTCGTCCTCCTCGCACGGCCGGCGGTCGGCGAGGCCGACACGGTCCTCGCCGAGAACCGCAGCTCCGCAGTCGAGCTGGTCCGGCACATGTTCGGCCACGGTCTCGACGACCTGCTGTTCGTGGGCGATCCCGACGCCTCCCCCGATGCAGCCGAGCGCTGGGCGGGCTTCCTTGACGCACATCGGCTGACCGGGCGGCCGCAGCCCGCTCCGCCGCTGGTCAGCGACTTCACCGAGGGCGGCGGCCACGACGCCGTTCGCACCAGGCTTTCAGCCGGGCTCGACGATCAGGGACTTCCCGACGGGCTGGTCTGCGCCAACGACGAGATTGCATTGGGGGCCCTGCGCGCGGCGCGCGAGCTCGAAATCGAGGTCCCGCGGGAGCTCGCCATCACGGGCTGGGACGACATCCCCGTTGCTGCGCTCGTATCGCCAGCCCTGACAACGGTTCGCCAGCCGATGCGCGAGCTCGGCTCAACTGCAGCGGTTCTCCTTGCCGAGCGGATCTCCGCCGGGAGGCGCGAGCCGCGCCATGTCCTGCTTCCGACGTCGCTCGTGCTCCGAGCGAGCTGTGGATGCCAAGCAATTGGAGGAGAGATCTCATGATCCTGACGACATTGCGATCGCCGTTACTGGCGATCGCGCTCGTGGTCGCGCTCGTCGCCACCGCCTGCGGCACGAACAACGGCAGCGGAAGCGCCGGCGGGGCATCCGGAACGCCGGCATCGGCAGGCGGCGTTCAGGCCGGCGGCAGCGAGGCCGCGGGCTCCGGCGCCGCCAGTCAGGCCGCGAATCTCAGCGGCGACTTGACGGTCTGGGCGATGGGCAACGAGGGAACGAAGCTCAGTACCCTCGCCGACGCCTTCACGGCGGCCAACCCGGGGGTCAAGGTCAGCGTGACCCCGGTCGACTGGGGCCAGGCGGTCGCCAAGCTCACGACGGCCATCGCCGGCAACACGACGCCGGACGTCAGCCAGATGGGGACCGACATGATGGGCCAGTTCGGGGCGACCGGCGCCTTCGATCCTGTGCCATCCGACATCGACCCCAGCACCTTCTTCCAGAGCGCCTGGAATACCAACCAGGTGGGCGGCGCCGCGTCAGGCGTGCCGTGGTACGTCGAAACCCGGCTTCTCTATTACCGGACGGACATCGCCGCGAAGGCCGGCATCACGTCGCCGCCGGCGACCTGGGACGACCTGATGGCAATGGCCACGGCGATGAAGGCTAAGGGCGGCGCGAAGTTTGGTATCTCGCTCGGCACCAAGAACTGGCAGGAATACTTTCCGTTCCTGTGGCAGAACGGCGGCGACGTCGTCGACGCGAGCGGCAATCCAGCCCTCAACAGCCCGCAGGCCGTCGAGGCCCTGACGTTCTACGACTCGTTCTTCAAGGCCGGACTGACCCCCAAGTCGGTCCCAGAGGGTTTCGACATCACCCCGGCCTTCGTCAAAGGCGACAACCCGATGTTCTTCTCGGGCCCGTGGCATCTCGGCCTGATCGACACCGCCGGCGGAGCCGACTTCAAGGGCAAGTGGGCGATCGCGCCGATGCCGAAGAAGGTCACGGCGACCTCGTTCCTCGGCGGCAGCAACATGGTGGTCTACAAGAACTCCAAGAACAAGGATGCCGCCTGGGCATTCGTGAAGTTCGTCTCCGATCCGAAGACGCAGGCGCTCTGGTACAAGACCGCGACCGACCTGCCGGCCGTCCAGTCGGCCTGGGATGACCCCACGGTCAAGGGCGACCCGAACGTGGCGCTCTTCGGTGAGCAGCTCAAGGACACGAAGGCCCAGCCGGTTTCCGCGACCTGGAGCGAGCTCTCGTCCGCGATCAACGACACCCTCGAGAAGATGACCAGCGGCGCCATGGAGCCGCAGGCCGCCGCGGACCAGATGCAAAAGGATGCAATGTCGATCGGGGTCAAGTGATCTTGGCGGGGACGAAGTGACATGACTGCTCCAGCGCTAGTCCGACGGAATGTGGCAGGGGGGTCGGCTTCGGTCGCCCCTCGCCACGGCTGGCGGCAGGACCTGATCGGCTGGTCCTTCGCCCTTCCGTTCGTGATCCTCTTCGGCGTCTTCCTGGCCCTGCCGATCCTCGCCGCGTTTCTCTTCAGCTTCACGAGCTTCGGGCTGCGCGACATCACGAACCCGATCGGGGCCAGCGTGGTCGGCGTCGACAACTACGCCAGGTTGCTGAGCGACGCGAAGTTCTGGAAGTCGCTCGGCAACACCGTCTATTTCGTCGTCGTCGGGGTTCCGCTGACCCTGGCGCTGGGCCTCGTGATCGCCAACGCGCTCAGCCGCGGAATCACGAGGTTCAGGACGGCGTTCCGTGTCGGGTTTTACCTGCCGGTCATCACGAGTATCGTGGCGATCGCCGTCGTCTGGCGGTTCCTCCTCAACCCGGACTTCGGGCTGATCAACCTCCTGCTCGCGAAGGTCGGAATCACCGGGCCGAACTGGCTGGCGAATTCCGCCCTGGCGATGCCGTCGATCATCGCGATGGCCGTCTGGCGGAACGTGGGGTTCGCGATGGTCGTGTTCGTCGCGGGGATGCAGGCGATCCCCTCGATGCTCTACGAAGCCGCGTCGATCGACGGGGCGGGTCGCTGGCAGTCCTTCCGCTACGTGACGCTGCCGATGCTCCGCCCGACGATCCTCTTCATGCTCGTGATCACGACGATCGGCTATCTCCAGCTGTTCGAGGAGCCCTTCGTCATGACCGCTGGTGGGCCGCTGGACGCGACCCTGTCGGTGACGATGTACATGTACCAGCAGGGCTTCCAGTTCTTCCACCAGGGCTACGCCTCGGCGATCGCCTATGTCCTGTTCGTGATCGTCGCGATCGTCGCGTTCCTCCAGTTCAGGTTCCTCCGGAGCGAGACGTGATGGAGGTGCTTCGATGACCACGATCCAGGCCCGATCGGCCACCCCTCCCATCCCCGGCGGTACGGCCGGCGAGCGTGCCTCGGGCAGCTGGTGGATCTACCTCCTGTTGATCGTCGGGGTCCTCCTGATGGTCGGGCCATTCCTGTGGATGCTGCTCGGGTCGCTCAAGCCCCAGGCCGAGTTCCTGGTGACGACGCCGACGTTCCTGCCGAAGGCCGCCACCACGGACAACTACCAGCGGCTGTTCAGCCAGCTCGACTTCCCGCGATTCTTCTTCAACTCGTCGGTGGTCGCCGCCGTCGTCACCGCCGGCAACCTCCTCTTCTGCCCGATGCTCGGCTACGCGCTCGCCAAGCTCGAATGGCGCGGCAAGCGGCTCATCATGGGCCTCGTCCTCGCGACGCTGATGGTGCCCGCCGGTATCACCCTGATCCCGAACTTCGTCCTCATGCGCAACCTCGGCCTCGTGAGCACCTATCCGGGCCTGATCCTGCCGTTCCTCGTCGGGCCGTTCGGGGTCTTCCTGACCCGCCAGTTCATGTACGGCATCCCGAACGAGCTGCTCGAGGCCGCCCGGATCGACGGGGCGAACGAATGGCGGACCTACTGGACGGTCGTCCTGCCGATCGCCGTGCCCGTCCTCGCGACGCTCGGGATCCTGACGTTCCTCGGCAGCTGGAACAGCTTCCTCTATCCGCTCGTGATGGCCCAGGAGCAGAACATGTACACCCTGCCGGTTGCCCTCGCGACGTTCGCCACGAACCAGTACCAGGCCGACCACGGGATGCTCATGGCGGGCTCGGTCGTCCTCGTCCTGCCCGTCCTGCTGATCTTCATCCTCTTCCAGCGCTGGATCACCGAAGGAATCGCCACGACCGGCCTGAAGGGATGACCCATTCGAAAACGGCCTGAGCGGCCGCCAAGCCGGAGGTATCGACACATGCGCCCGCGCCGTTTTCGCCGCCCCCTCAGCGTCCTCTGCGCGCTGGTCCTCGCCGCCGTCGTCGTCCCGGCGACGGCGTCTGGTGCGGTCTCGACCGACCTTGGCAGCGCCCAACGGGCCACCCTCCTCGGATATGCGCGTGACACGTGGGCGTCCTTCGTGGCAATGACCGACGCCGGCAGCGGCCTGCCGGCCGACAGCCTGGAGGCGGACGGCACGGCGAGCGTCCAGACCTCGACGACCAACATCGGCGCCTACATGTGGAGCGCCGTCGTCGCAGAGCGGCTCGGGATCATCAACCATGCCGAAATCGTCGCCCGGCTCGGCAAGACGCTCCATTCGCTCGAGACGATGGAGCGCGACCAAACGATCGGTGCCGACGGCAGGCCGAGCGGCCAGTACTACAACTGGTACGACCACACGACCGGCGCCAAGCTGACCGTCTGGCCTCCTAGTGGCCAACCTCTGAAGCCGATTCTTTCGTCGGTCGACAACGGCTGGCTGGCGACGGGCCTCCAGGTCGTGTCGAACACCGTCCCCGAGCTGTCGGCGCGGGCGAAGACGCTCTTCGACGGCATGGACTTCGGCTTCTACTACCGACCGAGCGCCAACCGGATCGCCTTCTACTGGGCGAGCCCGACCGATTCGCCATGCTGCTACGACACGATCGTCAGCGAGAGCCGGATCTCGAGCTACATCGGGATCGCGACCGGGACGATCCCGAGCAAGGAGTACTTCGGCGCCTGGCGGACCTTCCCGAACTCGTGTGACTGGAACTGGCAGGAGACGAAGCCGATCGGCTTCAACAAGACCTACCTCGGTGTCAACGTCTTCGAGGGCGCGTACCCGTACGAGAATTTCCGGGTCGTCCCGGGTTGGGGCGGGAGCATGTTCGAGGCGCTCATGCCGGCCCTCTTCGTGCCCGAGGAGCAGTGGGGCCCACGGAGCTGGGCGATCAACCACCCGCTCACGGTCGCGGCCCAGATCCACCACGGACTCGTCGATGCGGGCTATGGCTACTGGGGCTTCTCGCCGTCGAACATCCCGGAAGGCGGCTACAACGCCTACGGGGTCGACGCCATCGGGATGAACCCCGAGGGCTACCCGTCGAACGAGGACAACACCTACGTCGACCACGGGTTCGCGGGCTGCGGCCGCGACCCGAAGCCCGATCCGGCCCCGTCGGCCTACACGAACGGCGTCGTCACCCCGCACGCCGCGTTCCTCGCTCTGCGCTGGGCGCCCGGCCCTGTGCTGGACAATCTTGCCAAGCTCAAGAGCAACTTCAACATCTACGACAAGTGGGGCTTCCACGACTCGGTGAACGTCGGGACCGGGGCGGTCTCGAACTCGTACCTGTCGCTCGACCAGGGGATCATCATGGCCGCGATCGGCAACGCCCTGGCCAACGACGTCCTGCGCAATGCGTTCGCGACAAAGACGTTCCGCAAGGCCCTCCAGCCGGTCATCGGCATGGAGACCTTCAACGCCGGTCCACGTGACGCGGCCGAGTCCATCCTGAACCCGTGAAGGTCGGCGCGTCCGGCTCCTCGGCGCGGATCGCCTGGTTCGAGGAGTCCGGCGCCCAGACCGCGCGGAACCGCCCGGCTCCGGCGCCGGATCTCCCGGCGCCGGAGGGCGTCGTCGCCACGTCCGGTCGGGGCCAGGTCACGATTGACTGGCGGCACGTCGATGGCGCGGCGGGCTATCTGGTCCACCACGCGATCACCCCGGATGGACCGTGGGAGGCGATCGACAATCGGGCGGGCGACCTGCTGGCCGTGCCGCATCCGCCCTACACGGACACGACCGGGGAGCATGACGTCGCCCGGTGGTATGCGGTCGCCGCCTTGGCGTCGATCGATGCGCCGGTCGGGCCCTTGTCCGCGGCGGTCGAGGGCCGGCCGGCGGCTGACGGCGATGCGCGGCTGAGCGTCGAGGTCGACGCCGCCACGGACATCGGGCCGGTCGAGCGCCCGTGGCGCCCGATCATCGGCTCCGAGCACCTCGCGCTCCTGCTCCGCGGCGCGGGCCCGGGCGGCCATCAGGTCGGCGACGAGCTGAGCGAGGCGTTCCGGATCGCTCGGACCGAGCTCGGCACGCGGATGGTCCGGGCCCACGCGATCTTCCACGACAGTCTCGGGGTCTACCGCGAACGCGAC
>DATHGS010000064.1:0-2888 GCA_035490155.1 Candidatus Methylomirabilota bacterium
CTGCGCCCCGCGCATTGGCGCGTACGGCCCGTCGTACGTGACCGGGCGGGTGTCGGCGGCAAAGAAAAAGGTCAGGAAGACGCCGGTCGCGACGAGGACGACATAGCAGAACAGGGCAACCTCGCCGAGCAGGAACGACCAGTGATCGGGGAATACCTTGCGCAGGGCATGCCGGGCGACGCCGGCCATGCCGGTGCGCTCGTCGATCCAGGCGACCAGGCGGTCGAGCTCTGTCGCCCCGGCCTGGCCCTGACCGTCGGCCGGGACCTCGGACTGGCTCTTCACGGCCGGATCCATCCGGTCACGACGTCATGTTCCAGAAGCTCGGGCCCACCGGCTCGGGAAAGTCGCCGTCGGCGACAAACGTGCCGTCGGGATCGAGGTGGATCGGCAGCTGCGGCAGCGGTCGGCCGGCCGGTCCGAACACCGGCTTGGCACCGGTCAGGACGTCGAATGTCGATTGATGGCAGGGGCAGATGAGCATGCGCTCCGCCGCTCGGTAGAGCCCGACCGGGCAGCCGGCGTGGGTGCAGATCTTCGAATAGGCGACATAACCCTCGGGGGCCCACGCCGCTCGCGACGGATCCAGCTTCAGGAGCTCCGGTGGAACGCGGATCAGGAGCGTCTGGCTGTCGGCCGAGCCTGCGTCGCCGTCGGGGAAGACCGTCACGATGCCGTCGACGGCGATATCAGCGGCCCGGATCGGCGTCCCGCTGGCATCGACCAGTCGTTTGCCACTGCGCCAGCCCGTCGTGAACAGCTCCCGGCCGGGCGCCGGTCCGAGCGAGAGCGCCGGCACGGCGAGGGCTGCCGCGAGCCCGGCGAACGCGGCCAACAACATCCCGACGAGCAGCCGTCGGCGCGTGAAGCCCTCTTCCTCCTCGATCGCCTCCTCGAGCTCCTCGGCGGCGTCCGGGGTGGAGGCGGGGGAGCCCCGCTCCTCGACGACGACCGGCGTGATCATCAGGTCCTGGGCCCAGATGACCACGCCGATGCCGAGACTGCCAAGAGCGATCGCCAGCAGGATCCCCTCGACCTGGGTCTGGCCGCCGAGGACGTAGACGACGAGGAGGCCGACACCGCTCAGGGCGGTGATCCCGAAGAGTGCGGCAACGACCAATTCCATCCGCGACCGGGTGGATGGCTGGCGGACGCGCTGCTCGCTCATCCCGGTCGATCGCTCCGCTGCCGGCGCCGCTCGATCCAGCGGACGACGAGGAGGAACGCGGTGAGGTAGATGAGCCACGCAATGTAGCCCTCGGCGACGGGTCCTACCCCGCCGACCGAAATCCCACCGGGAGACGATCGGTCGCGTAGGGACGCGAGGTAGGCGCCGATCGAAGAGAGATCCTTGTCGGAGATCTGGTTGGGGTCGAAGACGGGCATCACGCCCGGACCGATCCGGATCGCCTCGCCGACCTGGGTCGGGGCGGTATCGAGGACCGGCGGGGCGACGAACCCGCCACCGACGGCATCGCCGCTGCCGCCGGCGCCGTGACAGGCCGCACAGTTGGCGATGTAGGCCGCCCTGCCGGCCGCAAGGTCGGAGGTGTCGTTGACCTGGACGCCGGGGATCGGCGGCCCAGTGCCGAGCGAGGCGACGTACGCGACGAGCGCCTGGATGTCGGCGTCGCTGAAGGCCGGCCGGCCGCGTGTCACCGGCTGGCCCGGCGCCGACAGAGGCATCCGGCCGGTTCGCAGCATGAAATCGGCCGACGCGGCGCCGCTGTCAGTCAGGGCCGGACCGTTTGACGTTCCCTCGCCCTGCATCCCGTGGCAGGCGGCACAGCTCGAGTCGTAGATGACCTTGCCGGGCGGGCCAGATACCTGCCCACCCGGCCCAACGGCAGCGACGCTGGGGCCGGTCGGCAACCCGCCCGCCGCCAACGGGCCAGACGTCACGAGCCAGCCAATTGCCGCGATCACGACCATGGCCGTGATGCCGCCAAGGGCACGACGATCGAACACCACCAAGACGTTGCTCCAGATCGGCTTCTGACCGACGGCATTGTTGCTGTTCGCCATGCGTATGCTACGACCGCCGGATCAAGCCACGCGGGTCCGAACATGACAGATGCCCACCAGTTCCTGGCCCGCGTCGTCGTCGCCGCGACGATCGCCATCCTCTTGGCCAGCCTGTGGTCGGTGATTGCGGGTCGACGCTCGGAGGGCCGAGTCGATCACCGATTCGCGGTCGACCGCCTCGTGCTGCTCGTCGTCGCGCTTATTGCGGCCAACGAGATCGTTGGGTCGTTCCTCCTCGCCGGCGGCTCCGGACCCGCCGACGTGCTCCACCTGCTCTACGGTCCCGCCGCCCTCGTCACCCTGCCCATTGGCGTCTGGCTCAGCCGGCGCGGCCGTGGCCACGCCCATGGGGCGGTGTCGCGGGTTGACGGCTGGCTGGTCGTTGCCGCGGTCGTCCTCCTCGGGATCGAGCTGCGCCTGTTCATGACGGGCTGAGGACTGGTCCTCCCGAGAGCCCGGCCAGCAGCACGTTGGCGATCCCTATTTCGACCACGAGGTGGACGTCGAGGGCGCGACGCGGGAAGATCCGCGGACCATGAACGCGGCTTCGGGCAAGAACCAATCGCTCGCCCAGACATCGCGCTCGCCGGGGCCGCAGCGGATCGTGATCCTTGGCGGTGGTTTCGCTGGTGTTTCCACCGCGCAGGAACTGGCGAAACGACTGGGCGCCGACCACCGGCTGGCCCTTGAGGGTCGACCAGCGCCCGCCGCCGACCACTCCGGGCCTCGCGGCCCGGTTTCGGTGACGCTCGTCAGTCGCGACAACTACTTCGTCTTTCAGCCACTCCTTGCGGACATCATCTCGGGCGCCATCGAGACGACCCATGTGGTCGTCCCATTGCGACGCATGCTCAAGGGCGTCG
>DATHGS010000065.1:0-19035 GCA_035490155.1 Candidatus Methylomirabilota bacterium
CGCTGCTTACTGTCTTCTTCCGGGCGACGGTGCCGGTCACTGCGTCCGAAGCGCTCGCCGCCGACCGCGACGCCTACGCCCGCTTCTTCGGCTCGATGCTGGATCACGGCATCCTCCTGCCGCCGTCGCAGTTCGAGGCCTGGTTCCCCTCGATGGCACACGGTCCAGCCGAGATTGCGGCAACGATCGAAGCCGCTCGAACGGCGTTCCGGGACCGCGCCGAGTGAACGATCGCTTCGTGCGCGCCTGCCGGGGCGAACCGGTCGATGCGACGCCGATCTGGTTCATGCGCCAGGCGGGCCGCTCGTTCGCCGCCTACCGAGCCCTGCGCGAGCGGTACGGGATCCTGGAGCTCGCCAAGACGCCGGAGCTGTGCGCCGAGGTCACCCTCATGCCGGTCCGCGCGCTCGGCGTGGACGCGGCGGTCCTCTTCGCCGACATCATGCTGCCTCTCGAGCCGATGGGCGTCGGCCTGCGGATCGAGCCCGAGGTCGGGCCGATCATCGATCGGCCGATCCGCTCGGCCGCGGACGTCGCCGCACTTCGGCCGTTCGACCCGGCGGAGGTGTCGTTCACCCTCGATGCCATCCGACTCGTCCGCCACGAGCTCGACGGGGTGGCCGGCGTCATCGGCTTCTCCGGGGCGCCGTTCACGCTCGCCTGCTATCTCATCGAGGGTCGTCCGTCGCGTGACTTTGCGATCGCGAAGGCGTTCATGTACCGCGAACCGGCCGCCTGGCACGACCTGATGGAGCGCCTCGCGGCGATGGTCGTCGCCTACCTTCGGGCCCAGGTCGACGCCGGCGCCGACGTCGTCCAGCTGTTCGACAGCTGGGTCGGCGGTCTCGGTCCGGCCGACTACCGGGAATACGTCCAGCCCCACGTCCGACGGATCTTCGCGGCCCTCGACGGCGTACCCACGATCCATTTCGGGACGGGCACCACGGCCCTCCTCGAGCTTCTCGCCGAGGCCGGCGGAGATGTCATCGGGCTCGACCATCGCACAGCGCTGGCCGACGCCTGGCGGCGGATCGGTTTCGACCGAGGGGTCCAGGGCAACCTCGACGCCGCTCGCCTCCTGGCCGGCTGGGAGGCGACCCGGGACGGCGCGCGACGCGTCCTCGACGAGGCGGCCGGCCGGCCGGGCCACATCTTCAATCTCGGCCATGGCGTCCTGCCCGCGACCGATCCGCGGCTGTTGCGTCGCCTCGTCGCCTTCGTCCACGAGCAGACGGCCCGCACCGTGGCCGCCGCCGAGGTCATCGCGTGAGCCGGCCCCACCAGAATGGCGTGCTCCTCATGACCTACGGGTCGCCATCTTCCCTGGAGCGTGAGGACGTCGCGGCCTATCTCGTGCGCGTTCGCGGTGGACGGCAGCCGGATGCGGAGCTGGTCGACGAGTTCACGCGGCGATACCGTGTGATCGGCGGTTCGCCGCTCATCGAGATCACCCGAGGACAGGCCGCCGCGCTCGCGCGTTCGCTCGGGTGGCCGGTCGAGGTCGGCATGCGCTTCTCTGAGCCCTCGATCCTCGCCGGCCTGTCGGCGCTCGCCACGTCGGGCGTCACGAGCGTCCTCGCGATCGTCCTTTCGCCGCAGTACTCGCCGCTGCTGATGGGCGGATACGGCGCAGCCATCGACGCCGCGCGAGCGTCACTCGGCGATTCGGCGCCCGAGGTGACAGGCGCGGCCGCGTGGCACGAGGAGCCGGCGTTCATCGCAGCTCTCGCCCGTCGCGTCAGCGATGCGCTCGCCCGACTTCCGCCCGACGAGCGCGAGTCGGTGAGCGTCCTCATGACGGCCCACAGCCTGCCGCGGCGCGTTGCGGAACGGGAGCCGGACTACCTCGCCCAGCTGCGGTCGACCGCCGGAGCGGTTGCCGAAGGCGCCGGTTTGTCGGAAGGGCAATGGTCATTTTGCTGGCAGAGCGCCGGTCACGAGCCCGGCGAGTGGATGAAGCCGGACTTCGCCGACCTCATGCCGCAGATCGCGGCCGCCGGGGGGCGATCCGTCCTCGTCGTGCCGGTCCAGTTCCTGGCCGACCACCTCGAGATCCTCTACGACGTCGACATCGGCGCCCGCGAGCAAGCCGAGCAATGCGGCCTGGCGTTCCACCGGATCGAGTCGCTCAACGTCGATCCTGGCCTGGTCGCCGCGCTCGGCGCCGTCGCCCGACGGACGCTGTCGCCGGGCTGACCCGCAGGCGTTACGTACCCGCCGGAGCGTCAGGTCCGGGTTCGAACCGATCGATGTAGGTCCTGTAGTCGGGCATCTGGCGTTCGTAGTCGCTGGTCATCAGCGGTGACGAGATCATGAAATCCGCCGACGCGCGATTGCAGGCAATCGGGATGTTCCAGACGACCGCGAGCCGAAGCAGGGCCTTGACGTCGGGGTCGTGCGGCTGCGGTTCGAGCGGGTCCCAGAAGAAGACGAGGATGTCGATCTCCCCGTCGGCGATCAGCGCACCGAGCTGCTGGTCCCCGCCGAGCGGCCCGCTCTGCAGCTTCATGATCCCGACGCCGAGCTCCTCCTCGAGGAGCGTGCCTGTTGTACCGGTCGCGACGAGGTCATGGGCAACCAGGAGTCGCTGGTTGAACCTCGCCCATTCGGTCAGGTCCGGCTTCTTGTTGTCGTGCGCGACAAGACCGATCCTCTTGCGCGGCCTGATCGTCTGTTCCATGGGCTCATCTCCCGCTGTGGCGACGGTCCGTCCGATTGTGCCCCCGATCGTGCCGTCCGGGCTCCTGCGCCCCGGCTCCAGGCTCGTGTTTCGAGGCCACGGGCAATGCCCCGGCCGTTCGTCCGCGCTACGCCGCGGCCGCCCGCCGCTGGAACAGGATGACGTTGACCGCCACGGTCCCGCTGGCCAGGATGCTCATCGCCAGGACCGCGATCGGCACGCCCAGGAACCCTGCCGCCACCGCCGCCGCGATCACCAGGAGGGACGTGACCGAGACGGGCGCCAGGCTCGACCACGCGTTCCCGCGCCTGTGGAGCAGGCCGACGGCGACGAGGTACACCGCGACGGGGATCGCGACCGTCATCGCCGCCGTCACCGACGGGAGTCGCCGTGGATCGGTTACCGCGTCCCCGGCCACCTGGAGGCCGGCGCCCAGCGCGGCGATCGCCGCGAAGATCACGTAGTGGCCGTAGCCCCAGGCGATCTGCCAGCGCAGCGCGAGGTGGTGACCGATCGCCGCGGGAACCTTGAAGTAGGCCCACCACATGGCGAAGACGAGCACGAGTCCGCCGCCAGCGACAGCGAGGAGCGCCGCCGACACGCCTGACGCCGCGAGCGCAACTTGCACGGCGGTCGTGGCGGCGAGCACGCATTCGCCGAGCACGATGATCGTGAACAGGCCGTAGCGCTCGGCGATGTGCTCGCGATTCCAGGGCGTCTGGCGGCCGGCCCGTTCGGCCCATACCGGGATGAGCAGCTCGAGCGCGCCGAACACGAAGATCAGCGCGAGGCCGACCGGTCCGGCAACGGCCAGCCGAACGACCCATAGGAGCTGGACGAGCCCGATGCCGGTCGCGAACCGCAGGGCCGCGGGTCGCCCGAGCGGGTCCTCGCGCGCCACCCGCAGCCACTGGGCCACGAGCGCGGCACGCATTATCACGTAACCGATCACGCCGATCGAGAAATCCAGGTCGGTAAAGATCCGAGGCACGCCTGCCGCAACAACGAGGACGCCCGCGATCTGCACGAACGTCAGCAATCGGTACAACACGTCGTCGGTGTCATAGGCCGACGCGAACCAGGTGAAGTTGACCCACGGCCACCAGATCGTGAAGAACACGATCAGGTAGCTGGCGAGCCCGTGTCCGATCTGCCCCTCCGCCAGATCGTGATGGAGCGCGGCCCCGGCCTGGGCCACGGCGACGACGAAGCACAGGTCGAACAGCAGTTCAAGCGGGGTCGACGCCCGGTGCTCCTCCAGCGGGTCGCGGCCCGACATCGGGGTGTGCCACGGCCTGACGCCGTCTGCGGGCCGGCGCTCATCTACCCGTTCGGGTTCGGGCCCGGGCTCGGGCTGCGACTCCCGTCGCGGGCGCGCCACCCCGGTCGATGCGTCCATCACACGAGAGCGTAACGGCGAGCCCTCGGACGTGTTCCGCGGGTTTGATCCTCTCTGCGCCAGTTGAACTACGCCATGTTGGGCCGATCGGCCGAAATGCCCGCACCTTGCGCGGATTGTCTCGCCCGCTCCGGAGAGGCACGCTCGGGAATGGCGATCCATGCCACCCTGGAACCACGGGTCTGAATGCACTCCTCGTCGAACCACGACATCCTCTCGCGAATCCGCCGGCGGCCCACGATCGCAGCCCTCGCTGCGGTGGCCATCACACTCATCGCCGGCTCGTGGCTCCTGGCCGCGGCGTGGCTGCTCGCCGGAGAGGGCGACGAGGCCGGTCAGCGCGCGGTGGCCGACCTCCTGCCGCCCGTCCTCGACCTTGGCGCCGCTGCGCTCGTCCTCCTTGCCGCCCGCAGGGCGGGAACGCGGCGAGCGACCTTGGCCTGGGCGATGATCGGCGTCTCGATGCTCGTCTACGGCGTCGGCGACGTGCTCTACGCGTGGTTCGAGCTCGGGCTCGACTCCGTCCCGTTCCCGTCGTTCGCCGACGTTGCCTATACGGCCTACTACCCGATCGTCGTCGTCGCGTTGCTGAGCTTCCCAACCGTGGCCGCGAGCGGTCGCGAACGACGGCGCCTGGCAATCGACTCGGCCATCGTCGTGATCGGCGGCGGCATGGTGATATGGCAGTCCGTGTTCCGTCCGGCTCTCGATTCCCTCGACGCCGACACGATCAAGTCCGCCCTGGTCCTCGGCTATCCGGCCGGCGACATGGTCCTGCTGTTCGGAGTCGCGGCCATCGCGCTGCGGCGTCCCGCTGGAGTCGACGGGCGTGCTCTCTCGGCGCTCGTCGGAGGCCTGCTCCTCGTCCTGCTCGCGGATGTGGGCTACAGCCAGCTGAGCCTGAACGGGGACCCGTCGACCCAGCACTGGACGGACGTCCTGTACATGGCGTCAACCGTCGGGATCGCGGCGGCCGGCTTCTTCCAGCTGCGTTCGCGCCACGAGGCGGCCGGTGACGAGATCTCGACGGCGATCCCAAGGCCCCTGATCTTCCTTCCCTATCTCGCCCTGGTCGCGGGCTACGGGACGTTGCTGCTGTCTGCGTCCGGGTCCGTCTCGGAGACCGTCGGCCAGCTTCTGCTGGGCGCCGCCGTCCTGACCGTCGCGGTGCTCGTGCGCCAGGAGCTCGTCCTTGACGACAACAGCGTGCTGCTCGCGGACCGGGCACGACGCGATTCCGAGGCCCGCCTGCGACGCATTGCCGGCCACGCGTCGGATGCCATCACGTTGGTCGACCCGTCCGGGGTGGTGGCCGACGCCAACGACGCCGTGCGGCGGATCCTCGGGTTGGACCCGGGATCCCTCGTCGGTCGGTCCATCGTGAGGCTGGCCCATGTCGAGGATGCGGCTCGCCTGGCCTCGCTGATCGCCGCCAGCGCGGCTCGCTCCTCGGGCCAGGACTCGCTCGAGTGGCGCCTCTGGGACGGTGACGGCGTGTGGCGTCAGGTCGAGACGGTGGCCGCCAACCTGATCGACGACCCGTCGATCGGCTACATCGTCCTCACTACTCGCGATGTCCGGGAGCGCAAGGTGCTCGAGCAGCGGCTCAAGCAGGTCGCCCTGCACGACGTGCTGACGGGCCTCGCCAATCGGGCGCTGTTCCTCGACCGGGTTGACCGTCGTCTCACGGACGTCAGTCCTCCGGGCAAGGGCACGGTGGTCCTGAGCCTCAACCTGAACGGCTTCAAGCGCAGTAACGACAGCCTGGGTCACCCTGCCGGTGACCGGCTCCTCCAGGAAGTCGCTCGACGGCTCGAGGCCGCTGCTCGTGTCGGCGATACCTGCGCGAGATTGGGGGGCGACGAGTTCGCGGTGCTGCTCGACGGCCCAGCCAGCGCCGACGACGGGCGGGCGGCCGCGGAGCGGATCCTCGCGACGCTCCAACCACCATTCGAGCTGCCGGGGGCCAGCCTGCACCAGACCGTCCGGATCGGTGTCGCCGTCTCGGCGTCAGGGGATGATCGGGCAGGTGGCCTCCTTCGCAACGCCGGCGTGGCCATGTCCCGCGCTCGGGACGAGGGTCGAGATGGGATCGTCGTCTTCGAGCCCGAGATGCAGGAGGCGGTCGAGGGCCGCTTTGAGCTGGAGGCCGACCTGCGGCGCGCCGTCGAACGCAAGGAGCTCGTGCTCCAGTACCAGCCGATCTTCGACCTGGAGACGGGCGAGCTCGTCTCGGCGGAGGCGCTGGTCCGCTGGGACCACCCCGTCCGCGGTGGCCTCGCGCCAAGCGTGTTCATCCCGCTCGCCGAAGAGACGGGCCTCATCGACGAGATCGGGACGTGGGTCCTGCAAGCGGCATGCGTCGAGGTCGCCCGCTGGGCGCGCACCTCCAGGGGTCGGGTCCCGCGCGTGTCGGTCAATCTCTCGCCCCACCAGCTCGCCGACCCACAGCTGCTGTGGACGATCCAGGCGGCGATCGCCCAGGCCGGTGCCGTACCCGCCTGGCTGGCCCTCGAGGTCACCGAAAGCCTGCTGATGGAGAACACCGGCCCCGTCGTCGAGCGGCTCCACGCCATCAGGTCGCTTGGTGTCACGCTTTCGATCGACGACTTCGGGACCGGCTATTCCTCATTGGCCTACCTCGACCAGTTCCCGATGTCCCACATCAAGATCGACCGGTCGTTCGTCACGCCGCTCGAGGATCCCGCCCGCGACGCGGGCGTCGTCCGGGCAATCGTGGAGATCGGGCGGTCACTGGGCATGGCGACGATCGCCGAGGGGATCGAAACGCCGGCCCAGCTGGAGCGACTGCGCGCTCTTGGCTGCGGCATGGGCCAGGGATACCTGCTCGGGAGGCCGCTCGACGCCGTGGCGATCCGCGCCCTCGTCGCGCGTCCGTCGCACCCCGCCTGGGCTCCTGCCCTCGCCGCCTGAGTCCGCGCGAGGGGCGCGCTCGCCGCAGGTCAAGCGCCGTCGATCATCCTGCGTCGGACTGGTCGTCCTCCGGATCGAGCGTCAGCGCCGCCGAGTTGATGCAGTAGCGCAGTCCGGTCGGATTCGGGCCGTCGTCGAAGACGTGTCCGAGGTGGCCGCCGCAGGTGGCGCACATGGCCTCGGTCCGGGTCATGAAGAACGTCCGATCCGTCTCCGTGGCTACGGCGCTCGGATCGGCCGGGGCGAAGAAGCTCGGCCACCCGGTTCCGGATTCGAACTTCGTGTCGGAGTCGAAGAGCTCGGTCCCGCAGCCGGCGCATCGATACGTCCCGGCTCGGTGTTCATCCCACAGCGCGCCGCTGAACGCGCGTTCGGTGCCCTTCTCGCGGAGGACCCTGTACTGCTCCGGGGTCAGATCTGACCGCCACTCGGCCTCTGTCTTGTTCAGTGCTGGAACGTTTTTCGTCTTGCTCATGCGATCACGATGACACAGGATTGTGGCGTCCTGATGACACCCGGCGGGCGGTATCGGCTCGGACCGGTCGGACGTGTCTGCGCATGGTCAACTGGAGACGGATCGATGATGCCAGCCTGATAACTTTGAAGTTGCCTTGCGAGGTTGGGCTGGGCCGCGTTCCGCGCCAATCCGATGGTCGGTTGACTTGAACCATGCAAGGCGGGAGGGTCGACGCAGCATGGCAGACAGTCCCGGTCCCACTCGGCGTCCACTCTTGGACCTGCGGTCACCACAAGCGATCCGCGTCCTGGCCGCGCTCGTCGGATTCGTGCTCGTCATCGTGGCCGCCGTGGCGCTCATCGGCGTGATCGCCCAGGCGATGGTCGCGACCGGCGCGAGCAGGAGCCTGGGCGAATCGACGGCTCTCGCGATCGCCCACGTCGCCCTGATTGGCAGCGTCATCCTCGCGATCGTCGGGATCGTGAAGTACGGCGGCGAGGGGTTCCTGGCCGCGACCTGGGTCTTCTTCCCGCTGGTGCCGCCGCTTGCCGCGGCAATCTCGGTCGTCGGCTATCTGGTTTCCCCGGAGGACCCAACCCTTCCTGGCGCACCGCAGGACCCGATCGCCGCGGTCTACATCGGTCTCGCCTCGTCAATTCTTCTGTGGATGCTCTCGGCGTTCCCGGGGGCTCAGCTGGCGCGTCGCCAGCGTGCGCAGAGGCGGGCATACGACGACCTTTGTCAGCGGTATCTCGTGCTGTCGGCCCGTGTCAAAGCCGAATCCGCGAAGGCCGGCGCGCCCACCAAGGACGAGCCGTCCTACAAGGCGCTCAGCGAAGCGGAGTCGATCATTGACACGGTCGAGGGCCAGCTGTTCGAGCCGGAGGGAGAGGGGCCGGCGCTTCGTTGGGTGCTGGCGAACGGCTACACGAGCATCGCCCGTGAGCTGCATCGCGCCGAGGAGGCGCTCTTCATCGTCGAAACGACGTCGGAGATCGTCGGCGACGCGCTGCATGACGACCTGAGCCTCGAGGACTCTGGACTCAAGAACCGGTTCACCCTGCGACGGATGATCCGAGATGCCATGCCGGTGATCTCACAGGCGGCCGCGGACACGCTCCTGCGACCCGTTCCCGCTCTTCCGCAGACTGCAGCTCTCCTCATGCGTGCCAAAGCCCGCGGACAGGACCAGACCAACGGGCTAACCGACTACGAAGCACGTGAGGCACTCCGTGAAGTGCGCTTCGCGATCAACGACTACCGGGATGACATCGTGGACAGCTTCGCCCGAGGACGTAACCGGCTCATCTGGACGTATCTCATGGTCGCCATATCGACATACGTGCTGCTGGGTCTCGGAATGCTGAGCGAAGTTCCCAAGCCGGCGCTGGTCAGCGTCTCCGCGCTCTACATGGTCGGAGCCCTCGTCGGGTTGTTCAGCCGGCTGCGGATCGAAGCATCGCGTCCGTCGACCAACGACGACTACGGCCTGTACCTGGCGCGCCTCCTGACCGGGCCGCTGCTGTCGGGGCTGGCCGGCGTGGCCGGCGTGTATCTCGTCGCGCAGGCCCCCGCGTTTTTCGGACCGATAACGGAGATCGGCTCGGCAGCCGCATCGCCGGCGTCGTCGGCCAGCCCGTCGCCGGCAGAGGTTGTTACCGCGGCCGCTCAGGCGAGGCCGCTGGCCGACATCTACGATCTGGCGAAGAACCACCTTGCCTTCGCCGTCTCAGCGGTCTTTGGCCTGGCGCCCGGCCTGCTGACCGCGCGTCTTCAACAGCAGGTCGACCGGTTGGAGCGCGACCTTCAGCGCAGCGAGCCCGCGACGAGCACAGCGGTGGCTGGCGCGGCTCCGGAGGGCGCAAGCGACGAAGGCGCGTAACCCGGGACGCCAGTCGACCGGCGCGAGTCAGAGAGCCACGTCGACAAAGATCGCGCAATGGTCCGAGGCTGCCTGTTCCTGGCGCATCATGCCCGGGTAGTGGTCCCACATGGTGCCGTTCTTCCCGCCCCAGGCGCCACAGCGGAAGATGCCGCCACCGCCGACGAGCGCGAAAAGCGCCGGCGACAGGAGCACGTAATCGAACTTCTGGGACGGGGTGCAGTTGCCGAACGTGCCCTTCCTGCCGCCGTCATCAAATGTCGGGTGTTTCGAGGCGTCCTTCAGGTCGGTCGAGCCAAGAAGCGGCTGAAGGGTGGCCGCCGCTGGATCGTCGTTGAAGTCGCCGCACACGACGACGTTGGGCTGCCCGGCCGCGCGTACCTCGTCGTAGATCGCCTTTACCCGCGTCGACTGGCGGAGCCGCAGCGCGTCGTTGTCGGCCTGCCTGCCGTAGCCCTTGCTCTTGAAGTGGTTGACGAGAACGACCAGCTCCGAGCCATTCGGAGTACGGATCGTGAAAACCGGGCAGTCGCGACTGAAGATCCGACCCTTGGCGTCCGTATCTTCGACGTGCGAGCTCATGCTGACGATATCGAATCCCGCTCGGGTCATGAGCCCGACGTCGATGCCGCGGGTGTCGTTGCCGTCGATCAGCATGACGTGGTCGAACGGCGTTCCGCCAACCTCCTTCAGCATTGCGTCGGAGAACTCGCGAAGCGCCGTCCGATTGTCTGCCTCAACGACCGCCTGGATCTGCGCTCCCAGTTCGTGGATCACCCGCGCCGTGTTGGCGGTGGCGACCTCGTTGACCGGCTCCATCTTCAGTTCGACCCACCCGATCCAGTCATCTCGGCCGGTCGCGGTGATCGTGATCTTGCCGTTGGATCGGGTCAGGAGATGGCCGCGGTTCTGGCGCAGGAAGGCAAAGGTCCGCCCTTCGTCGCTCTTGTCGAGGCCGAGGGCCTTGAGCAGTACCACGATGTCGGCCTTGATCGAAGGGGTGTAGATCGGCTCGCCCAGGAGCCCGTTCACCTTTGCCTGGTTCTCGAGGGTGACCCGTCCGTCGGCCCAGGTCGCCTGGTTCATCGCCTTTGGGCGATTGAAGAGACTCTCGACATTGAACGATGCAATGCGCATGACCACGCCTCCAATTTCTGGAGAGTCAAGTTTCAAATGTCTTTGTCTCGCCAACGTCTCGCGAGCCGTTCGGGTCGAAATCGAGACAGGCTAGCGATGCCCGTCACGTAGTTTCGGCAGGAGCCGGGGCCAACCAGGTTCACCTCGTGGACCACCATGTGGCGCCCATCGGGATGTCGAGCAGAATCGGTGGGACCTGTGAACGACGTGGCCGCTGTCAACTACCGCCGGGCGACGCTCGCCGACCTGGGCGCCGAGCACGCGGTCTTTTGCCGCGCGACAGGCCCATTGATGCGAGCGCATAACTATGCATGGGAAGACCCGCCGTTCGATCGATTTGAACCGGGTCTGCGCCACCTGCTCGTGTACGACGCGGAGCGCTGCTGGGTGGCCGAAGTTGCCGGCGAGGTCGTGGGCTACACGGCCGCGACCATCCGCGATGACACGTGGTTCTTCTCGATGTTGTTCATCGACCCCCAAGCCCAGGGTCGTCGGATCGGGCGCGCGCTCTTCGAGCTGGCCTCTGAAGGAGCGCCGCCGCGGCGGCTCACCATCACCGACTCGATCCAGCCGATCTCGAACGCGCTGTACGGACGGCACGGGCTTCTTCCGCTGACACCGCTCCTCCCCATGCGCGGGGAGTCTCGCGTCGATAAACCCTCCGGTCTGGAGCTAGGCGACCCTTCTCCCGGAGATCTTGCTGCGGTCGATCGTGCTGCCTACGAATTCGAGCGCGGGGTCGACCATGCCTACTGGGCATCACAGGGTCAGCGTCGTGGCTGGTACCGGCACGGCGAGCTCGTCGCGTATTCGTACCGATGGCCCGACGGCCGGATCGGGCCGCTGGCCGGCGTCGATCCAGAAACCGCCGCCGCCGCCCTCAGGGCGGAGCTCATGGTCAATGGTCCGGTAACTCTCGAGATCCCCGGCTCTGCGCGTGCCCTGCTCAGAACGGCCCTCGAGGCCGGCCTCCGGATCGAGCCCCCGATGGGCTTGTTGCTCGGTTCCGACGGGGTCAATGCTCCGACCGCGCTCGCGATCTCGACGTACGGGTTCTTCTGATAGAGAAACGCACGCCGCGTTACGGCGCCGCCAAATCGGAGACCCTCGTGCCGGGTCGACAGCCCCGGTCGGTCAGACGACAAACCTGCTCAGCGATCGCGCGGCTGGGTAGAGTCTCAGTTTGATTCGGGTAGAGGGGGGTCATACAGGGCGAGCTCATCGTCTGTCGGCGGCTGGAAGATGCCTCGATACCGCTCCATGTGACTCTCGGTGATGGCGATGCCGCCGGCGGCGTGACGACCCACAACCCGCCTTACCAACTCATCGTAGGGCGCATCAAGGAAACGGAGTTCGACCGCTACGCCGAGCATTCGTGCGGCCTCGCGCTTCTCGTCGCGCTCCGAGCGAGCCCAGAAACCCCATTCGAGCACAACCGAGTTTCCCAGCACGAGGAGCCGCTGCGTAAGTTCCCAGAATTCCGCTTCGAGCCTGACTTGGAAGCCCTCGTCGAACGGATCAACGTCCAACGCCGACTCCCACTCATCCGGGTTGAGCCGCACTGCGCCATAGGCGTCCGCAAGCTCGCGCGCGAGCGTCGTCTTGCCCGATGCAGGCAAGCCGCACAGCAACACCAGCCTCGGTTGCAGCCTGTTGCCCGCGGTCATCCTGGCGCTCCTCATTCGCGGCCATTGTCGCCGGACGGGCGATGCCGGTGAAGACCTCAGTCGAGCTGTAGAGTCATCGGATCACCGCGACGCGGCGCGGTCGGAGTATTGACCCGGTGACTCCAAAGACGGTGGGGCGGTGTCGAACGCTGGCTCGGGCGAGCTGCTGCAGGACGTTGTCGACCGACTGCAGGGTGAGATAGCGGAGCTTCGACGATCGCGCAGGCGTCTGGTCGAGGCGGCGGATGCCGACCGCCGCACGATCGAGCGTGCCCTCCACGACGGCGTTCAGCAGCACCTTGTCGCGTTCGCCGTCGACCTGCAACGCGTGGCCGGGCTTGTCGACGGTGACCCTGCCGCCGCGAAAGCGCTGCTCAACGAGATGGCGGCCAACCTTCGAGAGGCGCTGACCGAAACGACGGAGCTGGCCGAGGAGATCTATCCGCCGCCGCTCGAAGGGCCTGGGTTGGCCACCGAGCTGAGGTCGGCGGCCGAGAGGGCCGGCGTCACTGTCCTGGTCGACGTTCCAGCGGTCGCCGACTATCCGCCGCAGATCAGCGCTGCACTCTATTGGTCGTGCGTCGAGGCGCTGTCGTCCTCGTCACCCGGGTCCGAGGCAACGGTCAGCGTGCTAGTTGCGGATGGCGCCATCGTCTTCGAGGTTGCGGTCGCCGGACGCCACCCAGCGGCGCGCCTGGACCGTCTGCGCGATCGCATCGAGGCGCTCGACGGGCGCCTCAGTGTCGAAAACGAGGACCTCGGTTCTCGTGTTCAGGGCTGGCTGCCCTTGTCCGGGTGACCAGAATCGCTCTCGGCCAGGTACAGGATGACCGCCTTGACGCGCTTGTGAACCGCTGGCTCCCAGGTCAGCCCAAGCTTCATGAAGATCGAATTGATGACCTTTTCGACCGATCTTTCCGTTACGACGAGGTCCTCGCCGATCGATGCATTGTTCTTGCCCTCGGCCATCTTTCGCAGGACCTCGCGTTCCCGGGTGGTCAGCTGGTTCAGCGGGGACGTCGCCGCGCGCGTCCGTTCCGCCACCAAGCCTTCCACCACCTTCGGGTCGATCAGCGAGCCACCTTCCGAAACCGCTCGGATGGCAGCGACCAGCTGGTCGGGGTCGTGCACACGCTCCTTCAGAACGTAGGCGCGCCCGGCGCTGCCGGTGTCCAGCAGCGCGAGTGCGTAGCTCGGGTTCGGGTACTGGCTTAGGACGACCACGCCCAAACCCGGGTTTGTCTCCCGTAATCGCCTGGCGGCCTGGATCCCCTCGTCCGAGTGGCCTGGCGGCATGCGAATGTCGGTGACCACCACGTCTGGCCTCTCGCGATCGACGGCCTCGAGCAGCGAGTCGAGATCCCCACAGACCGCCGCGACCTCGAATCCGGGCTGCGCCTCGAGCAGGCGCCGAACGCCTTCACGGACGAGGTAGTGGTCCTCGGCGAGCACGAGGCGGATGGGCATGGGCGGAGAATACCCGGGTGATGTCGACTCTCCCGCTCGTCCTGATCGTTGATGACAACGACAGGAACCGGAAGCTCGCCCGGGACGTGCTCCGGATGGCCGGCATTCGGACCCTCGAGGCAGCGACTGCGGCGGAGGGGATCGCGATCGCATCCGAGCATCTGCCGGACGTGATCCTGATGGACCTGCGTCTCCCGGATCTGGACGGCACGGAGGCTGCGCGTTTGCTCCGGGCGGACCCGCGGACCGCCCGCATCCCGGTCGTGGCGATGACCGCCCTGTCACTCGATGCCCGCGACGACTGGTTGCTCGACGCCGGCTTTGCCGGTTACATCGTCAAGCCGATCGACATCGACGAGCTTCCCGACGTGGTTCGAGGGTTCTGCACGCCCGGCCCGGGCTGACACTGCCCGAGGTACACGCTACTTCCGGCGCCGGGTGGGGTGCCAGCATCCCCGGCACATGCCTGCAGGCACGGTTGGCGCGGAGTCGACGTCCACGTAGGTTCGGAGAAGCGGGCAGACGCTCCGCCGAGACACGAGGCATCGATAGGAGAACCCATGCGCAGGCGATTTCTCTTGGCCATCGGCGCGGCGGCGCTCTCGGCCGTGGCATTCGGCGGGATCGTGCTCGCCACCCCCCCATCCATGGTGACCACCACGCCGATCGCGACCGGCACCCTCAGCCCCGTCCACTTCAACGTCAAGACCGGCGACTGGAAGCTCAACCTTCGGACGAAGGGCGCTACCGACGTCATCGTGACCGAGAACCGTCTCCCGCCGGGCGGTTCCTTTGGGTGGCACAGCCACCCGGGGCCGAGCTTCAGCGTCGTGAAGTCCGGCACGCTGTCCTTCTACCGGGGCGACGATCCAACGTGCACCCCCGTGATCTACCACGCCGGTGACGTGCTCATCGACCCGGGAAACGTGGTCCACCTCGGACGGAACGAGGGGTCAGTCGACCTCGTGCTCACCGTCACCCGCCTGGTCCCGCACGGCGCGGCATCTCGCATCGACGAACCCAATCCGGGCAACTGCCCCTTCTAGCCGGCTCCGCCGGATACCTCGTCGGCCGCCGGCGCTCCGCCGGCGGCCGACAACATTCCAGCAAGGCAGATGTCCGCACGCCTGCGCTGGTCACGGGTGAGAAGATCCACCTCGACTCGCGAGTGCCGGATCAGCCAGCGGGCCGTTCGAGTGCTCTGGCCGGGCGACCGGCCAGGAAGGGTGGATACCCATGAAGGCTGGGCCATCTAGGCTGCTCCTCGTCAGCGTCATCGCGTTCGCGAGTCTGCTCGGCGCCTGCTCGCCCAGTTTCGGCGCCAACCCGACTCCGGGGGCGATCCCGCGTGTCGGCCTGATGCATGTGGGAACCGACCACGTGCCACCCTCGCTTGGCACGCTCGTCGGGCGACTTGCCGACCTGGGTTGGATCGACGGCTCGCATGACGAGCTCGTGGCACGCCTGGTGCAGGACGGCCATGTCGACGGTCCGAGGATCCAGCTGATCTGGCGCAATCTCGAACCGGGAGCGGCCGACGACCAGGCGGCGACGTTCGTTGCGGAGCACGTCGATGTCATCGTCGCCTTCGAGGACAAATCCATCGCCGCTGCCCAAGCTGCGACAGCGAAGATGGAACATCCGATTCCAGTCGTCTTCCTGCACCCGTCCGATCCGGTTCGGGACGGCCTCGTCGAGAGCCTGTCGCACCCGGGCGGGAACCTGACCGGGGTGTTCGGGGCGCGAGATCCTGTCGTCAGGCAGCTCGAGCTCTACCAGCAGATCATGCCCGGGCTTCGGCGGTTGCTCACGCTCGTGGACCCGACGGACAAGGCGACGCCGCCTCTGCTGACGGAGGCAAAGGATGCGGCTCAACGGCTCGGGCTAGAGCTCGACATTGTGGAAGCTTCCACGGCGGCGGACCTCGAGCGCGCATTCCACTCGCTGACCCCTGGAGAGGTCGATGGGGCATTCCTCCTGTCGCCGAGCCTGCGGCTCAACTTCTCGATGCGGACGATCGAGCTCGCGGCGGAAGCCCACCTGCCCGTCCAGGCCCACCGGAAAGAATGGGTGCAGAAGGGCGCGCTCTTCTCGTTGGGAGTCGACGTGGGACCGGTCGGGGAGGCCGGCGCGCGCTTCGTCGATAGCATCCTTCGCGGCACGGCGCCAGCGGACCTTCCCGTCGAGGAGGTGCCGAAGATTCAGTTCGCGATCAATCTCGCGAGGGCCCGGGAGCTCGGCATCGTGGTGCCACCGGACGTGATCACACGCGCCGACGTTGTCTATCCGTAGTCGACACCCAAGCTGGAGTCACGCACCGTGACTGCGCCCCCTCGGTTGCATCACCGCCTGATCTGGAAATACACGGCGGTCGTCGTGCTGCTCGTGGCTGCAGCCATCGTCTCGGTCGGAGTGACCGAGCTCTACTTCTCGTACGAAGACAGCAAGCTGGCGGTGACCGGCGTCGAGGCGGACAAAGCCTCGTCCGCTGCCGTTTCGATCGATCAGTTCATCGGGGAGATCGTCGACGACCTCGACACAGTGGCAGGGTCCCCGGTCGACCCGGACCGGAGCGTGCGTCTACAGGAGTTTGGTGGGCTCCTCAAGCGCCAGCCGGTCTTCAGTGAGCTGATCTACCTGGACGCCCGCGGGCGAGAGTGCGTTCACGCCTATTCCTTCGAGATCAACGAGCTCGAGACCAAGGACTGTACGGTCGACCGCTCGAGCAGCCCGGAGTTCCTTCGCACGAAGGCCGAGGGGCGGTACTTCGGCGACATCGCCTTCGACCAGCGCGATGCCAGGCCCCACATGACGTTGGCTGTGGCCGAACATGCTCCGGGAATGGGCGTCATCGTGGCCGACGTCGACCTGAGGACCGTCGTGGATGCCATCGATCGGGCGCGGATCGGAGACGCGGGCTACGCGTACGCGGTCAACTCGCGGGGCGAGCTGATCGCCCATCCGGACAAGAATCTCGTCCTTGCGCACTCGAGCTTCGCCGCGTTTCCGCAGGTGCGGGCCGCATTGACCGGGGCCGCGACGGCTCGCGCGGACGTCGTGACCACCGGACGGGACCCGCACGGGATCGAGGTACTCAGTGCCTACCAGCGGGTCGACCCGCCCGGTTGGTGGGTGTTCGTCGAGGAACCGCTCAGCGTGGCCTTCGCGCCGATCGAGTCGGCCATCTGGCGGACCGCGTTGCTGCTGGCGGTGTTTCTCCTTGTCGCCGTCGTGACGAGCGTGCTGTTGGCGCGCAATCTCGTCCGGCCCATCGAATCGATCCAGGTCGCGGCAGCGAAGATCGGCTCGGGCGCGCTCGATCAGCGGATCGACATCTCGAGCCGCGATGAGCTGGGCGCTCTCGCCGAGGAATTCAACCGGATGGCGGCTCGGCTCCAGGCGTCCTACGTCGGGCTGGAGCAGCAGGTTCAGGAGCGGACGCGGGAGCTCGCCACGGCGCTCGGCAAGCTGGACGAGAAGACCCGGGAGCTGGAGGCGGCCAGTGATCACAAGTCGGAGTTCCTGGCCGACATGTCGCACGAGCTGCGGACTCCGTTGAACGCCATCAGCGGCTTCTCGCAGGTGCTGCGAAAACAGCTGCTCGGCGGGATCAACGAGAAGCAGGCCGAGTACCTGGACGACATTCTTGCCTCGTCGCGGCATCTGCTGTCGCTGATCGACGACGTGCTCGACCTCGCGAAGGTCGAGGCAGGCCAGATCGAGCTCGAGGTCATGCCGTTCTCGCTGCGCGAGGCGCTCGAGCGCGGGGTGGTGATCGTCCGCGAGCGCGCGACCAGGGAAGACGTCCGACTCTCGGTCTCGTCGGATCCCGGCGTTGAAACGGTCATGGGCGACGAGCGCCGCATCAGGCAGGTGGTCTTCAACCTGCTCTCGAACGCAGTCAAGTTCGCCCCGGCCGGGAGCACGGTCGACGTCGCTGCGGCGCGGGTCGACGGGGTGGTGCGTGTTTCGGTCAGAGACAGCGGCCCGGGTATCGCTCTCGAGGATCAGGCCCTGATCTTCGAGGAGTTCCAACAGGCCGCGGCAGGCAAGGAGCAGCGCGAAGGGACGGGCCTCGGGCTGGCACTCTCGAGGCGCCTCGTCGAGCTCCACGGCGGGCACATCTGGGTCGACAGCGAGATTGGCAAGGGAAGCACGTTCGTGTTCACGTTGCCGGTGCCGCCGAGCTAGCAATGGCCGGTGAGCAGATCCTCGTGGTCGAAGACAACGAGAAGAACATGAAGCTGTTTCGGGATGTGCTTCGAGCGACCGGCTATCGCACGCTCGAAGCATCGACCGGTGAGCAGGCGCTGATACTGGCGGCCAGGCATGGACCGGCTCTGGTGCTGATGGACATTCGGTTGCCGGACATGACCGGCGTCGAGGCGCTTGGCCGTCTGCGAAGGCATGAGCGGACCGCGCGCATCCCGGTGCTCGCCCTGACCGCTCAGGCGATGAAGGGAGATCGCGAGCGCTTCATCGAGGCGGGGTTCGACGGCTATCTCTCGAAGCCTGTCGACATCGATGAGCTCCTCGCGACCGTCGAGCAGCACTGCGGGGGGCGGAGTGGGTGATGCGGGTCGGCGCCTTACGGCCAGCCGGCGTGTGGCACCGCTACCCGGGCAGTGAGGATCTGACCGGTCTTCGCCTCGATGAGCTCGTCCATCCTGTCGGGGCCGAACCACTGGGCGACGACCACGAACAGCGTCCTGCCGTCCTCGCCAGCGAGCATGCACGGCGCCGGCATCAAGATCTGTGCTGGCGCGCCCGACAGGATTCGAACCTGCGGATGCCATAACTATGCGCATACCGATCGAGGGAACAGCCGACGCGCAGATTGCTGGGGAGAGCGCCTGATCTACTAGTGCACGGGAGCGCGCCTAGAATCGTCGAGCGGCATCGAACCCCGTTCGTCGCCGCATCGCCGTCGATGTCAGATTGGCCAGCGAAGGACCTAGCCAGAGGGAGCCGTGAACGCTCCGACCTCCGCGATCCTGGGGCGTGATCCCGAGCTGAGTGCCGTCTCGCACTTCCTCGATCGGATCGGATCCGGACCATGCGGTCTCGTGCTCGAGGGCAGCGCGGGCATCGGTAAGACGACGCTCTGGCTCGCGGGCATCACCGAAGCCGCGGACCGTGGGTATCGCGTGGTCAAGTCGCGCGCCGCGGAGTCGGAGGCTCGCCTTTCCTACGCCGCGCTCGGCGATCTCCTTGGTGACGTTCCCGACAACGCGATAGGCGAGATGCCGGCGCCCCTCAGGCGCGCGCTCGACGCCGCCCTCGGACCCACGGAACGTCCAGGCGGCGCTCCCGATCCCAGGGCCCTGTCGCTGGCCGCCGGTAATGTATTCCGCCGCATCGCCGAAGATCAGCCGTTGGTCATTGCGATCGACGACATCCAGTGGCTCGACC
>DATHGS010000066.1:0-7262 GCA_035490155.1 Candidatus Methylomirabilota bacterium
CTCGACGTGAGCGCGTGGTATATTCGCTGACCGCTGACGACCGCGCCGGATGACGCGATGACCGGAATAGATCGACGAACAGGGATCCGCCCGCTTCGTCTCCTCATCATCGTCCTGGCGGTCCTGCTGCTCGTTATGGGCGTGCTCCTGTTCGTGAGGGCCGCCCTCCAGCCGAGGCGAACCACCCCGCTGTTCGACCCGCCGGTTCTCGCCGGCCAGCAGCTCTGGGGGTACTGCGCCGGCGGCTTCTATGCCCGCCACGGGGATGTGATCGTGCTCACGTCGACCGGCCATTGCACGACCGAGGGCACCGTGGCGGACGACCCGGATGGCATCACGGTGCGCGGCGTCTTTGGCCCGGTCGCCCGCGATGCTACGTGCCCCTATGCCGGGCACAGATGCGCGTCGTCCGACATGAATTACCTGGTTGTGGCGAAGGACCGCGTTCCGTGGGGCCACTTGAACACCGTGGACATGGGAACTGGTGGCTACCGCATCATCCCGTCGGGCACGAGCCCGCTCGGGTGCCCCGACGTCGCGATCGGCGACCCGGTCGAGATCGACGGCCGCAACATCAACCGGACAGGAAGGGTGCTCGAGAAGGGCGAATACCTGCACCCCGATGACGGCGATTACTTCCCGTGCATGATTGCCGCGGACATCGCGGTCGAGTCTGGAGACTCGGGCGGTGCGGTCCTCGTGCGGGGGATCCCGGCCGGTGTATCGAGTCGCAGCTTTGGCGGGATGCTCGGCTTCACGCCGTTGGCCGAGGGCATGGCCCAGCTGGGGCTGGACCTCTGCACGACGCCCAACTGCGGGCTGCCGCCGCCCAACGGCCCAAGCCCTGCCTCCCCTGGAGTTCCTGTCAATACCCCCGGGGGGTCTTGACACGGGAGTGCTAAGCTAGCCGCATCCGGCTTGTCAAGACTTGACAAGCCCCTAACTGTGTCCGGGTGCTCGAGGCGGAAGATCACCCTCGGCGCGTGAAGGTCAGGCGCGCCAGAAGCTCGGGCGGACGCCCGGGTCGGGAGGTCGGTTTGGCGGTCGGCATTGCTGCCGAAGTCAAGAACAAGCTCAGCGTCGTCGACGTCGTCGGTGAGACGGTGCAGCTGAAGAAGGCTGGCACGACGTACAAGGGGCTCTGCCCCTTCCACGGCGAGAAGACTCCGTCGTTCACGGTCACGCCTGCCCGCGATTCGTGGAAGTGCTTCGGTTGCGGCGAGGGCGGCGACATCTTCAGCTTCGTCATGAAGCGGGACGGGCTGTCGTTCCCGGAGGCCCTCAAGGTTCTCGCGACAAAGGCCGGCGTCGAGATCGACGAGCGGACGTCGCGCGAGGACGCCCGCAAGGGCCGCCTGCGCGATGTCATGGAGAGCGCGGTCGCGTTTTATCACGCGGTCCTGACCGGATCGAAGACCGGTGCCGCGGCACTCGACTACCTGCGCGGCCGCGGCTTCACCGACGAGACGATCGCGAAATACCAGCTCGGCTGGGCGCCCGGCGGCTGGGACACCCTGACGCGGCAGCTGGCCGCCAAGCGGAACGTTCGGCCCGAGGAGCTCGTCGAGGTCGGGCTGGCCCAGCCGCGCCAGTCCTCCCGGGGCGGCGTCTACGATAGGTTCCGCGAGCGGGTCATCTTCCCGATCAGAGACGCCAACGGGTCGGCGGTCGGACTGGGCGGTCGGGTGTTGGCACCCGCGGCGGGCGCTGAGGCGCCTCCCGGCGCCGATGACCGCGACCATGGTCCGAAGTACCTCAACTCCCCGGCGACGCCGCTGTTCGACAAGAGCCGGACGCTCTATCTCATCGACAAGGCGAAGGGGCCGATCCGCAAGTCGACCCAGGCAGTGATCGTCGAGGGTTACACGGACGCGCTGATGGCTCACCAGGCAGGCTTCGACAACGTCGTCGCCTCGCTCGGGACGGCACTCACGCCGGGCCAGGTTGGGCTCCTCACCCGCTACGCGAAGAAGATCGCCCTCGCCTACGACGTCGACGCGGCCGGCGAGAAAGCAGGCACGTTCGGCGCCCAGGCGCTCGAGTCGCTGATCGGCCAGCTGGCGGCGGCCGATACCGGTGTCGAGCTCGACGAGGTCCGCGTCGTTCGACTGCCCGACGGCAAGGATCCCGACGAGGTCGTCCGCGAGACGCCCGACCGCTGGCGCGAGGAGGTCCGAACGGCCCAGCCGATCGTCGACTACCTCATCGACTTTCACGCTCGCCAGGTCGACCTCAAGACACCCGGCGGCAAGGCACGCTTCGTCGACGCGATCGCACCGACGCTGCGGGCGATTCCGAATCCGGTCATGCGAGACGCGTACCTCCAGAAGATCCATTCGGTGTCGGGCGTGGAGGAGCGCTCGGTTCTCGAGGTGCTCCACCGGCGTCCGGCACCCGGCTCCGGCGCGGCTGCCGGACGGATCACGGCCGATTCGGTTCTCGCCTCGGCCGACGCATTGCCTGTCGATCAAATCCTCAAGGCGATCACCCCCGTCGAGGAGGAGCTCCTTCGGCTGCTCCTGCTCGCGCCGGACCAGCAGCCACGCGCGGCCGACGAGATCGGACCGGACCAGCTGCCGTCGACGCCGGCACGGGAGCTATTCCGGGCGATCGTCCTGCAGCGGGCTCCCGACGATCACGGCGTTCGGCCGCCGTTCTCGATGTCGGCGCTGATGGCCGGTCTCGACGATGCGACTCGGGAGACCGCCCAGGCGATCCTCGCCAAGCCGTCGCCGGACCTCGCCCTGGTCGCGTCCGAACGGATCGTCTACGCCGTCGATCGGTGCCTGCTCCAGCTCGAGCGCATCAAGCTCGACGAGCGAGCCGATTGGGTCGGTGGCGAGCTCCTCGCGGCCGAGAGCCGCGGTGACCGCGATGTCGTCGGCCAGCTCATCAAGCTCCAGCTCGCGAACAACGAAGCCCGCCGGTCGGTCGACAGACAGATCGAACAAGCCACCGTGCTCGTACGCACATGACAACGGCTGTCGCGCGAACGCAGTCCACGACCATTTGCCAACCCGGTCGAACAGGAGGCACGCATGCCTGATCCATTGGATAAGCAGCTGGTCGAAGCTGTGCTCACTCGCCCGCGTCGGGCCCGCGCGGATGTTGAAGAGGCGAAGCTCGCCACTCGCGGCCTTCGGGCGGCCAAGGTCGTGCTGCCGAAGGTCGAAGGCGACGAGGACGACGAGGACGACGACGATCTCGATCTCGGCCCCGACAGTGGCGGCGACGTCGGTATCGAGGTGATCGGGGAGAACGGCGAGGCGGTCGACGGCAAGCTGCCGGTCGATGCGCCGGCCAAGCTCGACCCGGCCGAGGTCGAGGAGCCGACCGCCGAGGAGCTCGACGCGATCTCCGCCGACATGATCGGGATCGACGATCCCGTCCGGATGTACCTCAAGGAGATCGGCAAGGTCGCCCTGCTGACCGCCGAGGAAGAGGTCGTGCTGGCCAAGGCGATCGAGCTCGGCGAGCAGCTCGTCGAGGCCCCCTGGAAGGGGATCGTCTCGCTCCACGAGTGGACGCTCCACGACACGGAGCGCAAGACGCGGACGCAGAAGCAGCAGCATCGGCTGCCGTTCGGCGAGGAGGCCCACAAGCTCGTCCGCGACGGGATCTCGGACAAGGCGGCCAAGGATCTGCTTGTCCCGTCGCCGGACTTCCATCTCGTCCGAGCCGGCAAGGATGCCCAGTCCGATGGGACGAAGGACCTCCTCAAGGAGGCGAAGAAGCTCGTCGCTACGTACAACGACAAGCTCGATCCAGACTCCTTCATCACCCTCCTCGACTGGGCCTTCTTCGCGGTCCACAACGGCGATCTCGACTCGCGCGACAACGTCGGGTTGCGGGCGATCCACGAGTGGTCCCGCGACGAGGTCGCGTATCCGGCGCTCGAGCGCTGGATCTCGTCGGGCAAAGACGCCGAGCTCATGAAGAAGCTGGGCTTCGACCCCGAAGTTCCGCTCAACACGAAGCTCGCCCACCGCAAGGGCGAGCTCGTCCGGATTGGCCGCGACGCCCGCGAGCAGCTGACATCGGCCAACCTGCGGCTCGTCGTGTCGATCGCCAAGAAGTACATCGGGCGGGGGATGTCGTTCCTCGACCTGATCCAGGAAGGCAACATCGGCCTGATCCGGGCGGTCGAGAAGTTCGACTACGAGAAGGGCTTCAAGTTCTCAACGTACGCGACGTGGTGGATCCGCCAGGCGATCACCCGGGCGATCGCCGACCAGGCCCGAACCATCCGGATCCCGGTTCACATGGTAGAGACGATCAACCGGCTGATTCGCGTCTCACGGCAGCTCCTCCAGGAGCTCGGCCGCGAACCGACGGTCGAGGAGATCGCCGAGGCGATGTCCAAGGGCCAGGAGGTCCAGGTCACGCCGGAGAAGGTCCGCGAGATCATCAAGGTCTCGCAGGAGCCGGTGTCCCTCGAAACGCCGATCGGTGAGGAAGAGGACTCGCACCTCGGCGACTTCATCGAGGACCGCGGCGCGCTAGCGCCGGCCGAAGCCGCCTCGCATCAGCTCCTCAAGGAGCAGGTCGAGGCGGTCCTCGACTCGCTGACCGGCCGCGAGCGACGCGTCCTCCAGCTCCGGTTCGGCCTCGAGGACGGGCGGGCCCGGACCCTCGAGGAGGTCGGCAAGGAGTTCAACGTGACCCGCGAGCGTATCCGCCAGATCGAGGCAAAGGCGCTCCGCAAGCTGCGCCACCCGTCCCGCTCGCGAAAGCTCAAGGACTACCTGGAGTAGGGGAGCGGCGGGGCTCGTCGCTCCGTCCTCGCGCTCTTCCTCGCCGCTGCGCCCGCGGGCCGCTCATGTCGCTCGCGCGGCCCGCGCGGCCGCCCACGTCGTCCGCGACGTCGCCCATGTCGTCCGCGACGCCGCCGAATTGATCCGATTCCGCACGGTCGCGGCGATCGTGCCTCGGGCGTCGCCCAAATCCAGGTAGTTCCACGCATGCGGAACGATCGTGAGAATCAGCTGCCCTGGCCAGCAGGACGGTGACCGGCCCGGGATGCGTTTGTTCGATGCGGGCGGGTTGGCGCCGATCGAGGAGGGAGGCTCCGACGAAGCGACCCTGTGTCGACGAGGCTTGCCGGCCGCGCCGGGCGGGTCTCCCGGCCACCGGCTCCGTTGACGAGGCTGGCCGGCCGCGCCGCGCCGATCCCGCCGACCGGGCCGCGCCGGTCCAGCCCACCGTACCGCGCGGGTCCCGCCCATCGGACCGTGCCGGTTCCGCCCGTTTGTCCGCGCCCGCGTCTGCACGGGCCCGACGCCCTCCCATATCCCGGGTCCTGGTCAGGCGGTCACGGGCGGGTCCGAGCGCTTGTCTCCGGTCGTTCCGCTTGGGCGGAACTATCGGCGGATCGACCCCGCGAGAGGACGGCGCGCCGGGGCGTACGAATTCGGCACATCGAGGTGCGCGTCCGCCCTCCGGAGGGATCGTTCCGCGGTGGGACTACCGGCCGAGCTGGAATTACTGGCCGACCGAGGCGGCCTGCCGACTGAAGGTGGTGCTTACCGCAGCCGCCCGGACGGCGGCCACCGCGGCCGCGACGCCACCGCTCCACGCCTGGCCGTGTCCGGGCAGGACGAGCCCGGCCTGGACGTCGAGAAGCCGATCGAGCGAGGCCAGGGCCTGAACGGGATCGGCCGTGAACGGCGAGATTCGCGGGCCGTCGTCGCCGGTGGTCACGCTGTGGGTGGCCATCGCGTCGCCGACGAAGAGGGCATCGTGGCCGGCGAACAGCAGCGCAGCGCTCCCGGGCGTGTGGCCCGGCACGAGGATCACCCGTGGAGCCCCCGGCACGTCCAGTGTCGTTCCGTCACCGAACGTGGCGACCTCCGTGATCCGCGGAATCCGCATCATCCCGTTTCGAAGCGAGAAGAGCATGAATTCGAGTAGCGGCCGAACGCGCGTCGGACCCAGGCCCTTCGCGGGGTTCGGGACCTCGCCGCGGGCCAGCGCCGCGTCGAGTTCGTGGACCCGGATCGGCGTCCCGCGTTCGCTCCGGATCCGCTCGGCGAACCCGATATGGTCGCTATGGCCATGGGTCAGGACGACGGATCTTACGTCGTCGAGCGATCGTCCGATCGCGGCCAACTCGGCCGGGAGCTGGCCCCAATAGGCCGGTGCGCCGGCGTCGACGATCGTCACATCGCCGCCGTCCTCGACGAGGTAGCTGTTCACCATTCCTCGGCCGATCCGTCGGATCCGGGGGCTGACCTGGATGCTTTCTGCGTTCATGCTCGGTTCTCCGCTGAGCGGTTGGCCATGTGGTTTGGTTCGAGCGCCGCGCTGCCCGCGGCCCAGGCCGCATCGAGATCGGCGGCCTCCGGGAATCGGCCCGCAAGCTCGAGCGAGGCCATGCCATGGGCGAAGGCCCACGCGGCGCGCGCCCGATCGACGTCGCCGCCGAAGATCCCGATGAGCGGAGCGGCCGCCCGCGCCTCGAGGCCCTCCGGGAGATCGGCTCGGGGCAGCGGTCGATCGGTCATCAATCGATAGAGATGAGGGTGGGCGACCGCCCAGTCCCGGTAGACCCGTCCCATGGCGGCAAGGGGTCGATCGGCGCCGACGATTGCGGCCTCGGCCGCGACCGCCTGGTCGGAAAAGGCGGCTGCGATCATCGCGACCTCGACGGCGTGCTTGTCCGCGAAATGGCGATACAGGGAGGCGGCGCGGATTCCGACTCGGTCGGCGATGGCGCGCATTGTAAGCGCGTCCGGGCCGCCCGCCTCGAAGAGGTCGAGGGCAGCCGACACGATCTGGGCCCGTCGTTCAGTCGTCAACAGTGTCCTCCGTCTTACGTAGCTAACAACGTTAGCTCCGGTGGCCGCATGATGAGCTAACACCGTTAGCTTGTCAACGGCAGGCGGCCGTGGTGCGTTCCGCGGTCGGTCGTGTGAGGTCCGCGGCTTGCCGGTGCGGAGCAGGTTGGAACGCGGTGGGGCATCGGTTCGCGATGGGCCAGTACCAGTGTCCGGCTGGCAAGACTTTCGGCATCGAGGTAGGGTTTGCGTCGACCGGGAAACACCCGGCGCCGAGTGTTCCGGGGGCTGGACGCTCGATCGGTCGACAGCAAATCGTCGGCCGTGGCCATCATCTCCGTCGCGCATGACCCACTTGATGGACCCGCCGACGGCCGCTCAAGGAGCCCCCATCGATGAAGCGAAACACCTCCCGAGCCCTCGTCGCCGTCCTCGCCGCAGCCCTTGCGCTCAGCGGCGCCGTCTCGGTCGCGGCCAAGGATCACA
>DATHGS010000067.1:0-4789 GCA_035490155.1 Candidatus Methylomirabilota bacterium
CTCGATCTGGACCTGGACCCAACCGTCCGCACTCGTATACAGGCGAGGAGCTTCGCCGGACGCGATGCGCCACAGTTGCTCCTCTCCGTTGACATAGTCGTAGTAATGGCTGTCGTTGCTGACCCTGAGGTCGCGTCTGCCGGAGTGATCCCAATCACTGAAGAGCATCGACAGCGCGCAATAGCCCGGTTTCAGCTCGATCGGCGGCGCGTAGCCAGATCCGGTTTGGCTCGGCCTGACGAGAGCGTTTTCCGCGCAATCGGTCGTCGACTCGCCCGACGCATCGAGCTGCAGGTAGTTGCCGACAGCAAGGGTCGGCAGGTTGGCCGCGCCTTCCCAGGAAGCGCTGAAGGCCGTGGTCATCGCGCTCCCACCGTCGAAGCTCCACCGCTCGTTCGCCCGCTCGAACCGGCAGTCGCCGAGACCGCGGAGGAGAATGTTCTCGCCGACCCGCAATACGGCGAGATCGATCTTTCCGTCGCCGTCGATGTCGAGCGGGTAGGCGCCGTTGACGCTCGTGAGATCGGTGGACGGATCGCTGAGACGGCTGAACCGCAGGGCGCCACCGACCGGGCTGTCGTTGCGGTAGAGGGCCGCGGGGTTGCTGCCCCCGGCGAGATACATGTCCGGCCTGCCGTCGCCGTTGCAGTCAAAGACCGCAACCCCACCGCCGACCTGGTAGGTCGAGCCACCGTCATACGTCTGATCGACACCGGCCGACGCGGTCTCGTCGATGAAATGAGGGGCACCCATGGCGACCGACGGAGAACCAGGGCCGACATGGACCACTCCGAGACCTACGGCAGCCGCGCCGACAACTGCCCCGATGACCGCGATCGCCACCGCGCCGACGACGAGCCGCCGCGACCGGTGGCTCACCGCTCCCGCGGCTCAGAGATGCTCATGACCTTGCCTGCCCGCTGAAGTACTCCTGGGCAAGTTGCCACGCCGCCTTGCCGCAGGCCGAACCGACCGTCCGGCCGGTGAAGTCGTCGGCCGGGATATGGATCCCGCCGTAGAGCCGTGACAGGCCGGCGAGGTCCGCCGCGTCGTAGTACGTCGCCCACTGGAGCGTGACGTTCTTCGTTGGTCCCTTCTCGACCTTGAGCGACCCCGCCTTCGTCGTCCATTCGTCGATGCCGCCCGGGAAGTACTCGCTACCGGTGAACCCGGTCAGGACCTCGGCGGATGCGCGGCTGAACGTGCTGTGGCCGGATGCGTACCCCGGGAACGACGGCGTCACGAAGGTTGGGACCTGGTACGGCACCCAGTTGACCGCGAGGATCCAGTGGACGCCGCCGGTCTCCGTTTTCGGGTCCTTCGGGTTGCCTGACCAGGCACGGATCGCGATCTCGCCCTCGTGACCGGCCAGGGCGGCGTGGCGCCGGCCCGGCGCCGTCGTCTCCTTCGTGATGAGCTCGACGAGATCGGGCACGAGCGGCAGGCCCTCGCGGTTGTACGACGGCAGGGACGGGTCGCTCGACTGGCCGAGACCACCCATGTAACGAATCATCGAGATCGGCCGGACCGAGTCGTAGTAGCCCTTGAGCCCCCACGCGGCGATCGCGGCATCATGGTTCGCCCCGTTGAGCGCGAGATACAGCTTCACGTCCCACTCCAGCCGATCGACGACGGGGCCCGTCCCGCCGATCCTGAGGTTCGGGGAGAGCTCGTCGGACACGGTGTTGGCGATCACGTTCCAGTGGCCGGGCGGCGTCTCGGACTTGGGGCCGTCGGCCCAGAACTCCGTCAGGGCCCGACCGAAGTCGCCGACGTTAACCACGTCCGGCGCATACGGCTGTCCGGTCACCGGATTGGTCGGATGACCGTGGCCGTCGTTCGTCCCCAGAGTGTTCGCCCCGCGCACGCCGGGCGAGATATCGATGTCGCCGCCACTGGCCGGGTCGAGTTGGCTGCTGTCGCGGATGACCTCAACCGCCTGGTCCTTGTAGGCCTGGTCGGTCGCGGCGTCGTCGAGTCTCGGCGGAGGTCCCGGATCGATCGGCACGCCATCGGTGCCGCCATCGGGGATGGCGAAGCTCTTGACGTGGCCCCACTGCGGCCCGATCGCCTGCTGGACGCCGTTGACGAGCGGGATCCCGTTCTGGGAGATCATGTGCTCGAGCTGGAGCGGTTGCCAGCGGTTCGGATCGATCATCGTCGTTCCGGGCTTGTTGACGACCAGCGGCGGATTGACCGGCTTGTATTCCGGGTCGGCGTAGCCGCCGGCCTGGTTCGAGCCGTCGGCGAGGCCGTAGTCGAGGACCGCCTTGGCGATCCGGTTGCCGACCGCCGCCGGCGAGCTGCCCTCGGTCGTCGTCACGTTGATCGGGTAGCACAGGCTGTCCATCACGTCGTCGAACTCCGACAACGATTCGTCGGCGCCGACGGACTTGATGTAGCGAGCCGTGAGGACCCGATACGCGGCGTAGCTGATCGCCTCGTTCCGGGCGCTGGCAACATCCGACGCCGTGAGCTTGTCGTGGACGAAGTAGCCGGACGCCTTCGGGTCGTAGACCGCCCACGCATCCCACATCGCGGCCGACGTGTGAAAGAGATTCCTGGCGTGGACGGTCGGGGCCGGCAGCGCGCGCCTGATGGCGTCGAGCAGGGCCTCGTTCCAGCGGCGGGCGACCGACCATTCCGGATGCGCGGTGGCAGCGGTCGCGGCGCAGGTTTTCGGCACCCAGGGCCGGGTCACGGCCAACAGGCCGCCACCGACGACCACGACGGCGACAAGACCGATGATCGCCGCGAGCCTTCGCCTGGATCGCGCCATCGTTGGTGTCTCCCTCTCGTTGCTGGTGGCCGGACGAGGTGACGGTCAGGTTGCGGCCGGCAGGGCAGCCGATCGCGCCGCCCTGTCGAGATCAAGGATCGTCGCGACGGTTCCCCGACTGAAGCCGAGATCGACGCGCGGCGGGCTGCCATCGAGAATGGCCGCCGTCAGGTCGTCGACCTCGGCCCCGTACTGGTCGATTGATCGGACGTCGATCGACGTAGCTTCGCGACCGCGCCACATGGTAAGCGACGGCGGCGGCCCATCGGGTTCGGGCAGGAACGGGCTGTCGAGGACGAGCGTCGCCTCGCCGCCGACGATCTCGACCCGCTCGCGGTCGGGCGCGGCGAAGCCGCTGTCGAACTGGGCGAGCAGGCCACCCGGGAAGTGGAGCTGGCCGATGAACGTCCGGTCGACACCCAGCTCGTCATACCTGGCGAAGGCCGCCACGCGGTCCGGCTCCTCGCCGGCGATCCGTCGCGCCAGGCTGACCGGATAGCAGCCGACGTCCCACAGCGAGCCGCCGCCCATCGACGGGTCGATCCGGGGGTCGTCGGCTCGGCTGAGCGGAAACGAGAAGGTTCCGTTCATCAGCTCCAGGCGGCCCAGCGTGCCGCTCCGGGCGAGGTCGATGGCCCGGAGGATCTGGGGGTGATGGAGGTACATGAACCCCTCCACGGCGATGCGCCCCGCCCGCTCCGCGGCGGCCGAGATGGCGTCGACCTGGTCGATGGTCAGCGCGAGTGGCTTTTCGCACAGGACGTGCTTGCCGGCTTCGAGGGCTCGAATCGTCCACTCCGCGTGGAGATGGTTCGGCAGCGAGACGTACACGACGTCGACATCCGGTTCGGCGAGGAGCTCGTCGTAGGAGCCGAAGGCCCGGCCGATGCCGTGCTTCGCGGCGAAGGCAGCCGCCCGAGTTGCGTCGCGGCTTGCGACCGCTACCACCTCGCTCCGCTCGCTTCCACCAACGCCACGGACGAGGCGCGGGGCGATGCGGCCGGGGCCGAGAATTCCCCAGCGGAGCGGGGTCATGCGCCGAGGGAGGGTCCGGGAGGGATCGTCACGATCTCAGCAGCCACCTGAACCGCCTCTCAATCTGGACCTGTCCGGCTCAGTCGACCGGTTTGGCGCGATCTCACTTGACACCACCCGGGGGGTTGTAAGAGCCTAGCACGGCGTTTTGAAAGAAAGGAACACAAATCAGGTGGCGATGCGCCTGGACGCGGTCGGACAGCGGAGCGAGACCGTTCGCCGGGCGAACCTGAGCGCAATTGTTCGCGAGTTGCATGCCCGCGGACCCCTGTCCCGGTCAGAGCTGGTCGCAGCGACCGGCCTCACCCGCAGCGCGATCCGTGGCCTCATCGGCGAATTCGTCAACGCCGGACTCGCGACCGAGGAACGAGCCGAACTGCGCGGAACGCCCGGCCGGCCCTCGCCGGTGGTCCGCCTCAATCCGACGGGAGCCGTGGTCATGGCCGTCGAGATCGCGGTCGACTCGATCGCCGTCGCGATCGTCGGCCTCGGCGGCCAGGTTCTCGAACTGGTCCGGGTCGATCGGCCTCCTGGCCATACCTCGGTCGACGAGGTCGTCGCAGATCTGGCCGAGCTCGCGGCCACAGTCAGGAATCGCGCGTGGTCGAGCAGCAACCTGATCGGCATCGGCGTGGCCGTCGTCGGCATGGTCAGACGGACGGACGGATTCGTGTCGATGGCGCCGAACCTCGGCTGGACGGAGGTCCCACTCGGGAGTCGGCTCGCCCGAGCCCTCGACACGGACGGGCCGATCGCGGTCGCCAACGAGGCCGACCTGGGGGCACTGGCAGAGCTCCGGCGAGGGGCCGCCAGAGGCCACGACAACATCGTGTTCATCTCCGGCGAGGTCGGCGTCGGCGGCGGAATCATCGTTGACGGCAGGCCGCTCACCGGCGTCGCCGGGTATGGCGGTGAGGTCGGCCATCTCCCGGTCAACCTGAATGGGACGCCCTGTCGCTGCGGATCGTCCGGCTG
>DATHGS010000068.1:0-10638 GCA_035490155.1 Candidatus Methylomirabilota bacterium
CAAGGACTTCGGGCGGCTCAACCTGTACGTCGGGCTGATGATCGCCCTGCCGATCCTGACCGGACTGATCGGCATCGGCCAGAGCTATCTCAACAACTCGATCGGCCAGCGGGTCATGCAGGACCTCCGCGGCGCGCTCTACTCGCACCTCCAGCGCATGCCCCTGCGCTTCTTCACGGAGACCAAGACCGGCGAGATCCAGAGCCGCCTCGCGAACGATGTCGGCGGCGTCCAGGGCGTGGTCACCGACACCGCGTCATCGATCGCCTCGAACCTCGCCGTCGCGATCGGGACGATCGTCGCGATGATCCTGATCGACTGGCGCCTGACTGCACTATCGCTCGGGTTGCTGCCGTTCTTCATGTACCTGACGTTCCGGGTCGGGAAGGTCAACCGCGAGGTCCGCGGGGAAACCCAGAAGTCCCTCGCCGAGATGTCGGCGACGACCGAGGAAACGCTCTCGGTCTCGGGCATGCTGCTGTCGAAGACGTTCGGCCAGCAGCAGGCGGCGATCGCCCGGTTCAGCAAGCTGAATCGAGAGCTGGCCGTGCTCCAGGTTCGCCAGGCGATGGTCGGTCGCTGGTTCTTCATGATCATCGGGACGATCTTCTCGATCACCCCTGCGTTCGTGTACTGGCTCGCCGGCTATCTCGCGGTCAACCACGACCCGTCGGCACCGACGATCGGCGACATCGTCGCCTTCACCACCCTCCAGAGCAGGCTCTTCTTCCCGCTCGGTCAGCTTCTCAACATCCAGGTCGAGATCCAGGGTGCTCTCGCCCTCTTCGACCGGATCTTCGAGTACCTCGAGATGGACCCGGAGATCACCGACGCGCCCGACGCGATCGCGATCGATCGCGCGACCATGCACGGCAGCGTCCGATTTGCCGACGTCTCGTTCCGCTACAAGACAGCGGCCGTGCCCGCCGCGGCGACCCCGACGGAGGAAGTGGAGGATGACGACGCGGAGGCTGCAGCGGCGGTCGCCGTGGAGGCCGATCCGATCGAGACGACGGCCGTACCTGAATCGGTCGAGCCGATCGCGCTCATCCCGGCCTTCGGCCTCGAGCACATCGATTTCGAGGTCAAACCGGGCCAGCTCGTCGCCCTGGTCGGGCCGTCGGGTTCGGGCAAGACAACGACGACCTACCTCGTGCCGCGGCTCTACGACACCGACAGCGGGTCGGTCGAGATCGACGGTCGCGACGTCCGCAAGGCCACCCTGGCGAGCCTTGGCGATGTCATCGGCTTCGTGACCCAGGAGACGTACCTCTTCCACGCGACCATTCGCGAGAACCTTCAGTACGCGAAGCCCGACGCCACCGACGAAGAGCTCGAGGTGGCAACGCGCGCGGCCGCCATCGCCGACCGCATTGCCGAGCTCCCCGATGGCTACGACACGATCGTCGGTGAGCGCGGGTACAAGCTGTCGGGCGGCGAGAAGCAGCGGATCGCGATCGCCCGGGTCCTCCTCAAGGATCCTCGGATCCTCATCCTCGACGAGGCGACGTCCGCCCTCGACACGGTGAGCGAGCGGCTGATCCAGGCTGCGCTGGAGCGGCTGATGGAGGGCCGAACCACGATCGCGATCGCCCACCGCCTGTCGACGATCCTCCGAGCCGATCAGATCCTCGTCTACGACCGTGGCCGAATCCTCGAACGTGGTACCCATGCCGAGCTCCTGGCCCACGGCGGCCTCTACGCCCGGCTCTATCGCGAGCAGTTCCTCAGCGAACCGTCCGAGGTTGCGGGCGCCGCGACGACGGCCGGTGACGACTCGATCGAGGCCGTGCCCGCGAGCGCCTGAGGGCTCCCGTTACGATAGCCTCGTGAAGATTCGGACCGTTTCGCTGCGGCATGAGGGGGGCCAGCGATTCGTGGGCAAGACCGGCACGGACCGGTCGATCGCCTTCGGCGAAGAGATCACCGCCAACGAATATTCGCCTGTCGAGTCGATCGTCGCCTCGCTGGCCGCGTGCACGGCCATGGACGTGATCACGATCCTCGAGAAGAAGCGCCAGGTGATCGATCGCTACGAGGTCGAGGCGCGAGCGGAGCAGCGATCGGAGTACCCGCAGGTTCTGACCCGCGTCGAGGTGACCCACGTCGTCGAAGGCACCGTCGTCCTCGAGCAGGCCGTCCGCCGGGCGATCGAGCTGTCGGCCACGAAGTACTGCCCGGTCAACGCCATGCTGTCGTCGGGCGCGACCGAGGTCCATCACCGCTTCCGAATGCGCTGCACCGGTCTCGAACCGAAGGAGGCCGAGGGCGAGGTCATCGTGACGGGCCCGTTCCGACGGCCCGACGTGTTACCAGGCTGACGTCGACCGCGGACGAAGGCTCGCTGCCGGGCGTCCTAGCGCTTGAGGGCGAGGGTCAGTCCGTCGGCAACCGGGATCATGCTGATCGTGACCCGTTCGTCGGTCGCGAGGCGCTCGTTCAGGCGACGAACCCCGACGGTTGCAGGATCGGTCCTGGACGGATCGATCACGTCGCCGCCCCAGAAGACGTTGTCGTAGACGGCGAGACCTCCGGATCGAAGGAGCTGGACGATCCGCTCGTGATACTCGGCGTAGTCGGTCTTGTCGGCGTCGATGAACGCGAAGTCGAACGTGCCCGCCCCGCCGCTCGCCAGCAGGGCGTCGAGGGTCTCGAGCGCCGGCGCGAGACGGAGATCGACGCGATCCGCGACGCCCGCCTGGGCCCAGTAGCGACGGGCGACCGACGTCCACTCGTCCGAGACATCGCAGCAGACGATCGTCCCGTCGGGGGGCATCGCGAGCATCACGGCCAGCGAGCTGTAGCCGGTGAAGGTGCCGAGCTCGATGGCCCGCCGCGCCCCGGACAGCTGGACGAGAAGTGCCATGAGCGCGCCCTGCTCTGGCGCGATCTGCATGTCGTGCTGTGGCAGCGACGCCGTCTCCTCGCGCAGGCGGCGGAGGATGTCCGGCTCACGGACGCCGTGGCGGACGAGGTAGGCGTGGAGGTCGGGCGGGAGACCGAGCGAGACGTTCGACATGCGGACACGATACCGCGCCCGCGGCCGGTGTCGGCCGGCGGTGGCGGCCGGTGTCGGCCGGCGGTGGCGGCCGGTGTCGGCCGGCGGCCGATGTCAGCTGTAGCGGAGCGGCGTGCGCTCGATCGTTGCGCTGGCTTGGCGCCGCCAGAGGCCGGTGACGACGCTCGGGACCCACCAGCGCAGGAAGTAGAGACGGCAGCCCAGGCAGTAGCCGGTGACGGCGAGGAGCGTCTGGAGGGCCGCGACGGCGAGGGCCAGGACCCAGCCAATCGTGGTTGCCCCCGCGACGAAGGCGATGAGCGATGCGACCAGCACGGTGCTGCCGAGGGTCTGGGCGAAGCGCGGCGGGTACTCGTGCTCCGGCTCGACCTTGCCGAGCCGCGCCGCCCTTGCGATCCGCCGCCAGGCGACGCCATAGATCGACCAGCGAAGGCCGAACGCCGCGCTGACCCCGATCGACAGGAGCGCCAGGAGGACACCCGGCACCCACCCGGTGACAAACGAACCGATCAGCAGGACTGCGGAGACACCCGCGCCGAACCGATGCCCGCGCGGGTCGATCATTCGTGCCGGCGGCAGGCTTGCTGCATCGGCTGCCGAGACGGCGACGGGCATCGGTGGCTCCTTTACGTAGCGTGAACGGCGAGATCGTACAGTATTCCTAGTGTGCTAGTGGGAATTGGGGCGAGACGAGGCGATCTTGCATCTGTATGCAAATGCGTTGTATAGTCATGCGGTCATGACGGCGGTCCATCCGATCCCCGCAACCCGTTCGGCGCGACCCCCCGCGAGTGGTCGCGCGTGCCAGTGAGCACGAGCGTCGAGCCGGGGGCTGCGATCGCGACGGACCGCCGGCCTGGCGCCGGCACCCGGATCCGCGTCGGGATCATCGGCGCGACGGGCTATGTCGGGGCCGAGCTCATCCGGCTGCTGAGTCGCCATCCCGACGTCGAGATCGTGGGCCTCCAGGGTCGCGCCCGGGACGCCGAGCCGATCGGGGCGACGCACGCCCACCTGGCCGGGACAGGTCTGGAGGTCAATGCGACGCTGCCTCCGGTCGACGCGGTCTTTCTTGCCCTGCCGCACGGCACGGCCGCGACGATCGTCCCTGCGCTCGCGGCGGCGGGCACCGCGATCATCGACCTCGGGCCGGACTTCCGACTCCGCGACGCGGCCGACTACCCACGCTGTTACGGCTTCGAGCATCCGGCCGCCGACCTGCTCGATGGCGCCGTCTACGGCCTGCCGGAGCTCCATCGGGCCGAGCTTGCCTCGCTGCGGAGCGCCGATCGGGCGATCGTGGGGGCGCCCGGCTGCTATCCGACCGCGACCCTCCTCGCCCTCGCTCCCCTCGCCCGCGCCGGCCTCATCGGCGACCTCGTCGTCGACGCCAAGAGCGGCGTGTCGGGTGCCGGCCGCGAAACGAAGCCAGAGCTGATGTTCGGCGAGGTCAACGAGAGCGTGAAGGCGTATGGGCTCGGCGGCCACCGCCACGTCGCCGAGATCGAGCAGGAGCTCGCCTGGCTCGGCACGACGTCTGGGGCGGCCAATCCGGGCGCGAAGGCGGTCGACTTTCTGCCCCATCTCATCCCGATGACGCGCGGCATCCTGTCCGCCTGCCACGTCCGGCCGACCCGGGCAACCGACCAGGCCGAGCTGGACGCCCTCTACGCCGAGGCATATGGCGGCGAACCGTTCGTGTCGGTCGTCGCCACGGCGCCGGCGACGAAGCACGTCACGGGCAGCAACCATGCCCGCGTTCACGTCAGCCACGACCCACGGACCGGGCGGGTCCTGGCCATCGGCGTCATCGACAACCTCGTCAAGGGCGCCGCAGGCCAGGCGATCCAGGCGTTCAATGTCGTCCACGGCCTGTCCGAGACCGCCGGCCTCGACCAGCTCCCACTCGCCCCGTAGGCATGACGATGATGATGGCCGCCCCGAACTCGCTCGATGCCATCGCGCTCGACCTGCCCGACGTGGAGCGTCGCGCCGCCATGCCAATGGGTTTCCGGGCAGGCGCGGCCGCCATCGGGATCAAGGCGTCGGGTCGGCCGGATCTCGCGCTCGTTGCGACGACGATTGGCGCCGATGGGCGACCGATCACCGCCGCAGCCGCCGCCACGTTCACGCCCAATGCCTTCGCCGCCGCCCCTGTCCGCCTCTCACGGGACCATCTGGCCGCGACGGCGCCGGGGGGTGCCGGCCGCTACGGCTGGGCCGAGGCGATGATCGCGACGAGTGGCAGCGCCAACGCCGCGACCGGGGCCGCCGGCGACGCCGATCAGGCGCGTGTTGCCGAGCTGCTCGCCGCGGCCACGGGCACGACCGTCGACCGGACGCTCCTGCTCTCGACAGGGGTCATCGGGACCCGCCTCCCGCTCGACCTGATCGAGGCCGGGATTGCCGCCCTCGGCCCGACCCTTGCCGCCACCGACGATGCCCTCGAGGCAGCGGCTGTCGCGCTGCGGACGACCGATTCGCAGACGAAGCTTGCGACGACGAGCCTCATGCTGACGGATCCCGACGGCCACAGCGGCCGCTCCATCCGGGTGTCGGGGATCGCCAAGGGCGTCGGGATGATCCATCCGCGGTTGGCGACGATGCTGGCGGTGGTCCTGACCGACGCCACCGTCGAGCCGGCGGTCCTCGACGGGCTGCTCCGGCCGGTCGTCGCACGGACCTGGAACCAGCTCAGCGTCGACGGCGACACGAGCACGAACGACACGGTGTTCCTGCTGGCGTCGGGCGCAGGCGGCTCGGGCTCGGTGCAAGCCGGTACGCACGAGGCCGCCCAACTGGGGCGGGCGATCGAGGCGGTGGCCAGGGACCTCGCTCGCCAGCAAGCGGCTGACGGCGAGGGAGCGACGACGCTCATCACCTGTCAGGTCTCGGGGGCGCTGGACGATGCCGACGCGCGAGCCGTCGCTCGAGCGGTCGTTTCATCGTCGCTGGTCAAGGCGGCTGCCCACGGTCGCGACCCGAACTGGGGCCGGATCGCCGGGGCTGCCGGCAATGCCCGGGTGGCGGACCGCGAGGTTCTCGTTGCCGCGGGCCTCGGTCCGGACGCCGCCGCCCAGCGCGCCGGCGGGCCGGCGACGGTGGACCCGGATCGGTTGCGGATCGCGATCGCCGGCCAGCTGGTGTTCGACGGGACGCACGGCGGACCGGTCGCCTTCGATCGGGTCGCGACTCGCGCATTGATGGACGGGCCGGAGATCCTCATCCGGCTCGATCTCGGGCTCGGCGGGGGCACGGGCGAGGGCTTCGGCTGCGACCTCACGGAAGCGTACGTAATCGAGAATTCGGAGTACACGACGTGAGCGAGATTCTTGTCGGCAAACTGGGAGGCACCACGATCGCGGACCAGGCGCAGGTGCTCGGCGAGGTCGCGGCTGTTGCGCGGCGGCGGCCGGTCATCCTCGTCCACGGCGGTGGCCGGAGGATCACCGAGTGGCTCGATCGGCTCGGGGTCAAGAGCCGGTTCGAGGGCGGGCTGCGGGTCACCGATGCCGCGGCCCTCGAAGTCGCCGCAGCGGTCCTGCGCGGCGTCGTCAACAGCGAGCTCGTCGCCGGGCTGCGTGATCTTGGCGTCGACGCGGTCGGGTTGTCCGGGGTCGACGGCGGACTGCTGATCGCGGAGCGCGTGCCCGGCATGGGGCTAGTGGCCCATGTCGTCGGCCTTCGGCGGGATCTCATCGACGCGATCCTCGTCGGCGGCCAGGTTCCGGTGGTCGCGCCGCTTGCCCGTGACGAGGAGGGTGTCGTGTGCAACGTCAATGCCGACGACGTGGCGGCCGGGATCGCGGCGGGCCTCGGGGCGCGCCAGCTCGTCCTGATGACCGACGTCGACGGCGTCCGCGACGCCGACGGGCGCCGACTCGACACGCTGACCGCGGCCGAGGCCGAGACGTACATCCACGATGGGGTCATCGCCGGCGGGATGGTCCCAAAGATCCGGGCCGCGCTCGCAGCGCTCACGTGGGACGGTGCCGAGGCGGTCATTGCCGACGGCTCCGCCCCGGGGGCCCTCGAGCGGGCCATCGCCGATCCGACGTTCGGAACGCGGCTGACTGCGACTCGTCGTGCGGTTGGTGCGGCATGAACGCCGGACCGGCCACGAAGCGGGAGCGCCAGGGGGCGATCCGCGAAATCATCGTGCTCCAGCCGATCGGCAGCCAGCAGGAGCTGGCCGAACGCCTCGTCGAGCGCGGCTTCGCGGTGACCCAGGCGACGGTCAGCCGCGACATCGCCGAGCTCGGGCTCATCAAGGTCCCGCGGGACAGCGGCCACGTCTACGTCGCCTCGGAGGAGGTCGCGGCGGCCCCGCGGCGGTTGTCCGACGAGCGGCTCCGGCGGATCCTCGCCGACATCCCCGTCCGGATCGGGCGGAGCGGCCTGACGCTGCTCGTGGTCGGGTCACCCGGGACCGCGAGCATCATCGCCCAGGCCCTCGACGAGTCCTCGCTCCAGGAGCAGGAGGGAACCCTGGCAGGCGACAATACGACGCTCGTCCTGTTCGCTGACGAGGCCCGCCTCGAGCGCTGGCAGAGGCGTTTCGAAGAGATCAGATCGCAGTCGGCCGGATCGTCGGCTGCCGTGGAGGCCCGCTCATGAAGAAGGTCGTCCTCGCCTACTCGGGCGGGCTCGATACGTCGGTCGCCGTCGCCTGGCTGCGGGAGCAGTACGGCTGCGAGGTCGTCACGCTCACGATCGACGTCGGTGGTGGTTCGCTCCGGCCTGGTGTCGAGGGGCGGGCGATCTCGGCGGGCGCCTCGCGAGCGTACGTCGTCGATGCGCGAGAGCGCTTCGTCACCGACTTCGTGTGGCCGCACCTCCAGGCGAACGCGCTGTACCAGGGCGCGTATCCGCTGGCGACGGCCCTCGCCCGGCCGCTCATCGCCCAGTTGCTCGTCGAGGTTGCCCGCCGGGAGGGCGCGGACGCCGTCGCCCACGGCTGCACGGGCAAAGGCAACGACCAGGTCCGATTCGATGTCGCGGTCCACGCGCTGGACCCGGGTCTCGAGGTCGTCGCCCCGATGCGGGTCGGGATGGGCCTGACCCGCGACCAGGAGATCGACTACGCGATCGAGCGCGGAATCGAGATCCCGATCACGAAGGCATCCCCCTACTCCATCGACGTCAACCTGTGGGGCCGATCGTGCGAGACGGGCGTGCTCGAGGATCCGTGGGTCACGCCACCGGCCGACGCGTACGAGTGGACGGTCGCGGCCTCCGACGCGCCTCCGCCGGTCGAGATCACGATCGAGTTCGAGGGCGGAGTTCCGGTCGCGCTCGACGGCGAGCGCCTGGACCCGCTCGAGCTCGTCGATCGTATTAGCACGCTAGCAGTGCAGCATGGTGTCGGTCGGATCGATCACGTCGAGGATCGCCTCGTTGGGATCAAGAGCCGCGAGATCTACGAGGCGCCGGCGGCGGCGGTCCTCCACGCGGCCCATCGAGCGCTCGAGGGCCTGACCCTGTCGAAGGACACGCTGCGCTTCGACCGGCTGGTCGCCAACGAGCTCGCCCAGCTGACCTACGACGGGCTCTGGTTCAGCGCTCTTCATCGCGACCTGCGCGGCTACGTCGCCTCGTCGCAGCGGGTCGTGTCGGGCGAGGTCCGGGTTCGGCTCGATCACGGGTCCGCGGTCGTCACCGGACGGCGATCGCCGCTGTCGCTGTATGACAAGAAGCTGGCGACCTACGACGAGGGGGATGCGTTCGATCACGCGGCCGCTGTCGGGTTCATCGAGATCTTCGGCCTGCCGCTGCGGGTCGAGGCAGCGCGGCACGGCGCCGTGGGGCCGCGTTACGGCGCCGCCTGGTCATGGACGGATCCCCTCCTCGAGGGCCTCTCGACGTCGGTCACCGACCCGGAGGCCGTCCCGGCGGGCTGATCGTTGCGCCGCTGGGCCCGGCCGTCAGCTGAGCATGCCTAACGATGATCCGAAAGCGTACGCCGCGGAAATTCACTTCCGCCGCGGCCCGTTACGACGGATTCGGCATCCGGATTCGGAGCACCAGGCCCAAAATGGAAGTGACTTTCGCGGGCGTTCGATATCGGAGCATTTCGCGGGCGCGCGGCTGCGCGACCCGGGCCGCTATGCGCGGACGCGCGATCCGGCATCATCGGACGGTGACAACCGATCCGACGCCACCCGGACGACGCCTCCGCGAACTGGCCTTCCTCAATGAGATTGCCCAGCTCGCGACGCTCGCCCGCGACTGGGACGAGCTCATGCGCTCGATCGTCGACGGCACGACCGAGGCACTCGGAGTCGAGGTCTGCTCCTTCTATCTCGCCGACCGGGCGAGCACCCGGCTGACGCTGGCTGCGACGAACGGCCTCGATCGGAGCCAGGTCGGCAAGGTCAGCCTGGGGTTCGGGGAGGGCATTACCGGGCGGGTCGCTGCGACTCGCGAGCCGATCGCGGTCGACGACGTGACGGTCGATCCGCGGTTCGCCTGGGTCCGTGGCTTCGACATCGAGGGCCTGGCCGGGATGCTGTCGGTCCCGCTCATCTGGCACGATCGGGTCGTCGGCGTCCTCAACGTCCAGAGCCGCGACATGCGGCACTTTCGTGACGACGAGATCGGTTTCCTGCGGACGATCGGGGCGCTCCTCGCCGGGATCGTCGAGAAGGGCCGCCTCCAGGCCGAGGTCGAGGCCCGGTTGGTCGAGGTGACCGCCCTCGACACGGCGCGCGCGGAGCTCCTGTCCGTCGTCACCCACGAGCTCCGAACCCCGCTGTCGGTCGTTCGCGCCTATCTCGACCTGCTCGGCGAGGCCGCCGAGGGGGTCGCGCCCGTTCCCGACGCCGCCACGGCGGCCGGCTGGCGGTCCGCCGCGCTCGACCAGGTCGGCCGCCTCGATCGGCTCGTCGACTCGATCCTTGCCTCCGCCCGCGGCGAGGGCCTGACCGGCCTGCTGCGTGTGCCGTTCGATGCCGTGACGGCCGTCGACGAGACGGTCGATACCCTTCGACTCATCCTTCGGCCTCACCAGATTCGATGGGAACGCCCCGCCGAGCCGATGATCGCGGTAGGCGACGAGACCCGCTTCCGGCAGGTGCTGGAGCAGCTGCTGGAGAACGAGGCGAAATACGCCCCGACCGCCGACGGCGTCAGCATCGGCGTGTGGCGGGTGGGCGAAGAGATCCGCGTATACGTCACGGACGACGGGCCGGGCGTCCCGGTCGACGACTGGGAGAGCGTCTTCGAGCCGTTCGTCAGGATCGAGGGCCGATCCCGGAGCCGCGGTTCGGGAATCGGCCTCTTCGCGGCTCGCCGCCTCATGGATGCTATGGGCGGCCGGATCTTTCTGGAACCGAACGGCTACGCGTCGTCGCGATTCGTCGTTGCATTGCCGGCCAGCTGAATGCGAGGATCGAACCGGTTAGGGTGATGGTTCCCGGAACATCGCGGCCGGCGTCGAGAGCCGGATCTCCGTTACGAGGTCTTGGCCCGCCTCGTAAAGCCTCGAGAAAGAGTGCCGACCTGCCCGAAGGACGTTCTCAGGGGCGGCGCCAGAATAATCGCCATCGGCGGTCCGAACCTGAAACCGCACTTGGCCCTGCTCGGGCAGCGGGAAGTCCGTGCGCCGCTCGAGCAATCCC
>DATHGS010000069.1:0-3602 GCA_035490155.1 Candidatus Methylomirabilota bacterium
ACCTCGTGGCCGGCCTCGAGGGCGAGCTGCGCGATCCCCGCGCCCATCGTCCCTGCGCCGACGACACCGACGACACCGACGATGGGCGCTCGACCGCCCCGCTCGCCCGGTTGTTGCTCGTTCGGGCTGCGCACCCGCCGAGACTAGCGGAAACGGCGCCTCTGGCTGCGCCGGAGAGCGACCGGTAGGAGTCGCGCGTGCCGGATCACGGCCACGGCGCCGATCAGTCCCGCCATCGTGAGCAGAACGGCCTGCCAGCCATCCGCGGCCGACGACGTCACGACTGCCGTTGTGTCGGTCGGTGGAGGCGTCACGGGCGGAGTGCCGGTTACACCCAGGACCTCGCCGGACTCGCCGCCGGGCGAACCGCCGCCCGGTCCCGGGCTGCCACCGATCCCACCGACGTTGCCGTTGTTCTCGTTCGGTGTCGGGGTCGGAGTCGCTCCGACCGGCAGGCCGGCGCCGCCCGGGGTGGGCGTCGGGGCTCCAGCGGCCGGCTGACCGGCGCTCGCCGGGGTGGGCGTCGGGGTTGCGGCGGTCACGGGCGTCGTGGGCGCGCAGCGCACCCAGAAGACCTTCATTTTGTCGTGCTTGGCGGTGTCGCCGTCCCAGAACAGCTTGTAGTGGCCATCCGGCAGGCTGTAGGCCCCGGTCTCCGGCTGGCGGTCCTCGCCGTCGCCGACGGTGTCATACGTCCCGGTCATCACCACGACACCCTTGTCGCCGGGTGACCACTCCTGGATCTCCCACGTCCCGGACTGCTCCGGATCGGCGAAGAAGAAATGAAGGTGGAAAGTACAGACGTGCGGTTGGTTGCGAACCTCGGGCGAGGGCTCGCCGGCGCCGTCGTGGATCTTGACTGTCCCGTTGTTCCCCGGAGTGTCGGGATGAGCCGCCAGCGCGGTTGGGCCGGCCATCGCGAGGGTTCCCAGCAGCCCAGCCGTGAGGAGGGCGCCGACGCGCGCGAAACGTGTCGCGAGTGATCCTTTCATCGTGTTGGTCTTCCGTGCAGCCGGGCACACTCACCGAGGACGGTGAGCCCGGCCCTCCGTCGTCGGCACGTTCCAGCGCCAGTACACGACCGTCGATCGATCCGTTGAGAAAGATGAGTGCCAATTCCCGTTGAAACGGCGTGACAAGGCTGGCTCGTGTCAGCGCAGTGTGCGGAGGCTCGCCCGGGGACGTTGAGGATGAATTCTCGCCCACGTGCCGCCGCGCTCAGATCGGCTTGAACGCCTCGAACGGCTGGCGACACTCGCGGCAGTAGAAGAGCGATCGGCAGAGGGTCGGGCCGAAGATGCTGTCCATCGCTACACGGGCGGAGTCGCAATAAGGGCAGCGGACGGCGCCGATGTCGGCCGGCGGGGCGAAGCCGGACCGACGAAGACGTTCCCGCCCTTCCGGACTGATCCGATCCGACGTCCACGGGATCTCGAAGCTGACACTCACCTCGACCGGCCGTCCGAATGACTGAAGACGGTCACTGACCGCCGACCGAATGAGCTCGATCGCAGGGCAGCCGACGAAGGTCGGCAGGAGCTCGACGCGGATCGCACCGTCGGGACCCACGTCGGCGCGATGGACGATGCCGAGATCGACGATCGAGATCGTCGGGATCTCCGGGTCGGTGACCTCGGAAAGGGCGGCCCGGACAGCCGATTCGTCGAGGACGGGCGCGACCGTGTTGATCGTGCTCACCAGATCGCTCCCGGGTCCGAACGTCGAACCGAGGTGAACTCGCCCCACAGCCAGCCGAATTGCTCGCCGTGGGTCGTCCGGCCTCCATCGAGAGGGCCGGCTGGCGGCATCGGCAGGTCGAGCCCGACGAAGACCGGCGTGATCGTCGCCCTCCAGCGGGCCTCGAGAGCGGCCATCGGCTCGGCGAGCACGCCCGCTTCGACGAGAAGCGCTTCGCCGTCGAGGGGCGTGAAGACCGTGGCGGCATCAGGGGCGAGCTCGTCTAGCGAGGCGGTGATGCGGTCGCGCGGCTCGCCCGGATAGCGCGCCAGGCGCTCGAGCCAGGTCGTGGCGTGCATGACGTGATAACGCTCTTCGCGTCGGATCTTGTCGACGAGCTCGCGGAGCGGCGCGAACGACGATGTCGCCAGGCCCTCCAGTCGGCTGCCGTCGGCCGTGTCGTAGAGGTACCGCCTCGCGATCGTCATCGCCCAATCGCCGCGTCCGTGGTCGAGCAGCCGGGCGTGGCGATACTCGGCCGGCTCGCGGTCGTAGGCGATGGTGTCGGCTGTCTGCCCGTCTCCGCGCACCTCGGCGAGGAGCTCGTAGATTGCCCGGGCGTGACCGAGCTCGTCCTGGGCAAGCGAGCTCATCGCGATGTCCTCTTCGAGGATCGGGGCGATCCCGGTCCACTCGGAGTCGGAGAAGCCGATGACGAACTCGTCGTCGGCCATAGACAGGAGCAGTTCGTCGAGGGCGGTCTCGGCGGCGGGATCGATGCTCGCGGCAAGGGCGCTCCGCGTCGTCGTCATCGGTCGGCCTTTTCGGCGGGCCGCGTCGGCCTGCTCGATCTTGCTTTCGGCTTTGCCTGGCCCGATTGCTGGCGGGCCGCCGCAAGCTTGTCCCGCATGACGTAGCCGCCCGGCTTCTTGAAGGATCGATCGAGCGGCGGCTGGAGGAGGTCCGGGTCGGCCAGGTCGTGGATGTCCGCTCGGCGGACGACCCACAGGGCGACGCTCTCCTGGCGGCGGCCGTAGAGCTCGCGGGCATAGTGAACCGCCAGGACGGCGTCAGGGGCCATCACCGACCCGCCGTGGCGCATCGGGTCGCCGTCCTTCTCGCGGCGGAAGACCTCCCATGGCTCGAGCGTTCGCCCGTCGCCATCGGACGTGGGGTCCAGATCGCGGTCGGGCGGGGATTGGTCGGTCATGTCAGGCGGCCGCCGTTGGCTCGGCGCGTGGCGAACCCAGAATCGTGTCGCGGACCCACTGCGTTGCCTCGCGGTTGTCGCGGCGGAAGGCGAGGCGCTCTTCGGACTTCGGGCCGTGGTTCGTGACGACCGTCCGCAGCTCGTTCCAATCGGGCTCGCCGTACGCCCAGATGCCCGTGGCGTCATCAAGGACGAGATCGGCATCCGGAATCGTCAGCCCGAGCTCCAGGATGCGCGGCACGTAGATCGTCAGGAACTCCTGGCGGAGCTCCTCGGAGGTCTTAGCCTTGATTCGCCAGTGGATGTCGCGGTCCTTCGCGCGCTCGCTCCGCGGGCCGTGCATCTGCATGAGCGGCCCCCACCAGCGATCGAGCGCCTCCTGGATCGCGGCGCGCTGGCCGACGGTGCCGGTGACCATCGTCACGACCACGTCGCGGCCGTGCATGATGTGGACCGATTCCTCCCAGCAGATCTTCTTCATCGTCCGGGCGTACGGGGCGTAGCTGCTGTCGCGGAGGGCCTGCTGGGCGACGATCGCAGCCGCGTCGACCAGCCAGGCGATGATCCCGATGTCGGCCCAGCTCTTCGTCGGGTAATGGAAGACGTTGTGGAACTTCGTCTTGCCCGCGAGCAGGTCGTCGAACATCGCCTCGCGGGGCTTGCCGAGGTCCTCGGCTACCCGATAGAGCAACTGGGCGTGGCCGACCTCGTCCTG
>DATHGS010000070.1:0-3337 GCA_035490155.1 Candidatus Methylomirabilota bacterium
GTCATGGCGCCGGCGACGCCGTCGCCTGGCTGAGCAGGCCCTTGAGATCGAAGATCGAGGCGTTGCCGGACGGAACGAGCATGACGGTGATCTTGTCGGTCAGCTTCTGGATGTACTGGTACTGGAGGATCTGGTCCGACAACGAGGCGGCGAGGGACGTGTTGGCGGTCGCCTGACCGTTCGCCAGGGCGATCGTCGCGGCGGCCTGCCCCTCGGCCAGCTTGACGTTCGAGTCCGCCTGGCCCTGCGCCTGGGCGACCGCCTGGTCGGCCTGGATCTTCTTCTGGGCCAGGATCTGGGTCTCGGTCTGGACCTGCTGCTGAGCGACCTGCTTGGCCTCGATGGCCTGCTGGAACGCGTCGCTGAAGCTGATGTTCGCGATGTAGATGTCGTCGACGATGATGTGGTACTGGGCGAGGTTGGCCGCCAACGCGTCCTTGGCCTTCGACCGGATCTCGTCACGGGCGCCGAGGATCTGGTCGACCTTGTAGGCCGGGACGACGGTCTTGATGAAATCGTTGAACGCCGGATCGATCACCTTCGACGCGAAGTCGGTGCCGACGCGCTGGTAGAGGTCGGACGCAAACTGGCCGTCCACGTGGTAGTTCATGACCCCGGTCAGCTTGACCGTCTGGTACTCGGCCGAGGCGGCGTCGATCTCCTGGAACTGGTGCGGCTGGACCCTGGTATCGATGATCGCGACGTGCTGCACGATCGGGATCACGATGTGGAGACCCGGCTCCAGGGTCCCTGACTGGACCGAGCCGAAGTTCGTCACGACCCCGACGTTGCCGGCCGGAACCTCGACGAACGGGGCGGATGCGCCGGCAACGAGAATGAAGATACCGATCGCCGCCCCGATGACCCCCCTGAGGATGTGTGCCCTGGGAACGGGCGGTGCGCCCCGCTGACCCGGCGCCGTGCGCCCGAGCGGCAGCATGATCCCGAGCACGACGCTCACGACGAGGATGACGAGACCGGCGAGCAGGATGAGAACGTTGATCATGTGGGCGAACCTCGGGCTGTGACGGGAGGGTGACGGTTCCTGGCCCGAGGATACGACGCGCCGGCACCGCCCGGCGTCGGGGCGGGGCTCAGGCGAGTCTCAGCCCGGCGAGGTGATCGCTTCGCGCCCCAGATAGGGCCGAAGCACGTCCGGGATCGTGATGCTTCCGTCCTCCTGCTGGTTCGTCTCGAGGATCGCCGCGACGACGCGGGCAAGCGCGAGGCCGGATCCATTCAGCGTGTGGACCAGCTCCGCCTTGGCACCGGGCTCCGGCCGGTAGCGGATCGCCATCCGGCGAGCCTGAAAATCCCGGAAGTTGGAGCACGAGCTGACCTCGAGCCAACGTTCGACGCCCGGCGCCCACACCTCAAGGTCGTACTTCTTGGCCTGGGTGAAGCCCATGTCGCGGGTCGCCATGAAGAGGACGCGGTAGGCCAGCCCGAGCCGCTGAAGAAGGATCTCGGCCCGCTCCGTCATCCACTCGAGGGCGGCCTCGGACTCGCCGGGCCGCTCGAACATGACCATCTCGACCTTGTCGAACTGGTGGACGCGGAGGATCCCCCGGGTGTCCTTGCCGGCAGCGCCGGCCTCGCGCCGGAAGCACGGAGAGTAGGCGGCGTAGCGGATCGGCAACTCCGACGCGTCGAGGATCTCGTCGCGGTGGAGGTTGGTGACCGGGACCTCGGCCGTCGGCACCAGGTACAGCTCGTCGCGGGTGACGACGTACATCTGGTCTTCCTTGTCGGGAATCTGGCCGGTGCCGGTCGCGGACGCGGTGTTGACCACTGCCGGCGGCCAGATCTCGGTCATCCCGTTCTCGCGGGTATGGACGTCGAGGAACCAGTTGATTAGCGCCCGCTGGAGCGCCGACCCGGCGCCCTTGTACACGGGGAACCCCGAGCCCGCGATCTTGGCGCCGCGGACGTTGTCGATGATGTCGAGCGCCTCCGCCAGCTCCCAGTGCGGCTTCCGTGTCCATGTCGCGCCGCCCGCCGGCGCGTCCGCGCCGACCTCGCCGTCGCGCGGCTGCTCGACCGGAAGCAGCTCGCCCCAGGTCCGGATCGTGACGTTCGCCTCCTCGCCACCGATCGGGACGTCGGGGTCGGGCGGGTTGGGGATGCGAAGGAGGAGGTCGTCGAGCTGCGATTCGATCGTTTCGAGCCGGGCCTGGCGGTCGGCGATTCGCGCACCGAGATCGCGCGCCGCCTTCCGCAGGGTCTGCGTGTCGGCGCCCTGCTTGAGCGCCTTGGCAACCGCGCCGCTCTGAGCCTTGAGCTCTGCCCGCAGTCCGTCGGCGTCCGACTGGACGCGGCGCCGTTCGGCGTCGAGCGCGAGGGCCTGGTCGATGAGTCGAGGGTCCTCACCCTTGTCGGTCGCGCCCTTTCGGATCGCGTCCGCGTCTTCGCGGAGCCGCAGCAAGCCGACGCTCACAACACTGCCCCCGCTCTGTCTCCGGCTCGATCTGCCGCGGCCGCCTCGCGAAGGCGCGAAACGACGAACTCCGGCTCGAGACTCGCCAGCAGCCAGCCCGCCCGCGGGCCATTCGTCCGGCCGAGAAACGCGAGGTACAACGCCCCGAAGGCGGCCTTCGGCTCCAGGCCGGCGGCAGTCGCCGTCGCGAAGATCGCGTCCTGCCAGCGGTCGCCACCGGTTGGTGAGCTCGCCTCGGCGACGTTCGCCAGCTCCGCGAGATAGCGCCGCTGGGCGTCGTCGAGGGCGGCGGCCTCTTCGGGCAGCGCGTCGCGCCGGACGGTCAGCCGGGCACGCTCCGGGGCGTAGGTGGCGAGCCAGGCTCGCGCCGCGCCAACGCGCTCGTCGAGGATCTGCTGCTCGCGTTCGGTCAGCGGACTCCCCTTCTCCGCCTCGACCCGGGCCTGAACGTCGACGTTCGGCACCTGGAGGAGCAGCGCGAGGTGGGCGAAGGCAGGCCGGAAGGCGGCCGCTTCGGCGGCGACGTCGGCCCCGGGGTCGAGCAGCGAGTACCTGAACGTCCCCTCGTACCCGGGTGCGATCTCGCCACGTACCTCGCGACCGGCGGTTGCGGCAGCAAATCGATCGAACTCGTCGAACAGGCGGGGAATGGCGTCCGTTCCGTCCGGATCGAACTCGACCGCCTGGTTCGGTTTCGGGCGAAGGAAGAAGAATCGGAGCTGCTCGGGCGGGATCACCTCGGCGACGTCGTGGGCCGCGGCGCCGTGACCCTTCGAGGTCGACATCTTCTTGCCGCCGATGTTGACAAACTCGTACGGGACGTTGAGCGGCGGCTCCCGGTCGAAGACCTCGCGAGCGATCGCGTCCGAGCGGTCACGTGACCCGCCGGCTGTCGCAAGG
>DATHGS010000071.1:0-2054 GCA_035490155.1 Candidatus Methylomirabilota bacterium
CGGGAGGATCCCGGGTACTGGCAGGAGTGGTTTCCGGCGGACTTCATCACGGAGAGTTTCCCCGGCCAGTTCCGCAACTGGTTCTACTCGATGCTGGCGATGGGCACGGTGCTCCGTCGTGAGCCGCCATTCAAGGCGATCTTCGGCTACGCGACGCTGTTCGCCGAGGACGGCCGGCCGATGCACAAGAGCACCGGCAACGCGATCGACTTCGACGAGGCCGCCGAGCGGATGGGCGTCGATGTCATGCGCTGGCTGTACATGACGGCCCGGCCCGAGGAGAACATCCGCTTCGGCTGGCACGCGGCCGACGAGGCCCGCCGCCGCCTGCTCCTCCTGTGGAACGTCTACTCGTTCTTCGTGACCTACGCGAGACTCGCCGGCTGGACGCCGCAGTCGGCGGGCGGAGCCGGGGGTGGGGCGGTCGACGCCCGGCCGCCCCTCGATCGGTGGATCCTGTCGCGAGCGGCCGGCCTGGCAGAAACCGCCGGCCGGGAGATCGCCGATTACGACGTCCTCGAGGCCATGCGGGCGGTCGACGGCTTCATCGAGGACCTCTCGACCTGGTATCTCCGTCGCTCGCGCGACCGGATGCGGGCAGGCGCCGAGCCGGCGGACCGCGAGGCGGCGTTCGCGACGCTCCATTCCGTCCTCGTCGTCCTCGCCCGGATCGTCGCACCCGTGCTGCCGTTCCTGTCCGAGACGATCTACCAGAACCTCATCGTGGCCGTCGCGCCGAGCCTGCCCGACAGCGTCCACCTGACCAGCTGGCCGACGACCGACACCGCGGGCTTCCGCGACGAGCCGCTCGAGGCCTCCATGAGCGTGGCGATGCGAGCGGTCGAGCTCGTCCGAACGCTTCGGGCCCAGGCCGGCCTGAGGACGCGCCAGCCCATCGCCAAGCTCTGGCTCGCCCTGCCCGGCGGCGACATCGTCGAGCGCGAGGCGCTCCTGTCGCTCGTCGCCGACGAGGTCAACGTCAAGGCGATCGAGCTGATCGGCGACGAGTCGGACCTCGTCGAGCGGCGCGTGAAGGTCCTCCTGCCCAAGGTCGGGAAGCGCCTCGGGCAGAAGATCCCGGAGGTCATGGCGGCCGCCCGGGATGGCCGCTTCGAGATCCACCCTGATGGATCCGTGACACTGGCGGGCATCACGGTAGCCGCCGACGAGGTTGAGATCCAGGCCTCGCCGAAGCCCGGCACGGCGGTCGCCCACGATCAGGGCCTGGTCGCGGTCATCGATACGAAGCTCACGCCGGAGCTCGTCGCCGAGGGCGACGCCAGGGAGCTGCAGCGGGCGATCCAGGACCTTCGCAAGGACGCGAGTTTCGCCCTCGACGACAGGATCGAGGTCTGGGTCGACGGCCTGCCCGCCGCCGTCGAGGCGCATCTCGCCCAGGTGGCGGTCGAGACGCTCGCCGACACGATCGTCACCGACCGACCCGCCGACGACGATCCGACGATCGTCCGGTCGTCCGTTGAGCTGTCGGCCGGCTCCGTTCAGCTCGCTCTCCGACGGACGACAGGTGTCCCGGCGTGAACAACCGTCCGATCTGGCCGATCTTCCTCGGCCTGGCGGCCGTCATCGTCGTGGTCGATCAGGTGACCAAGTCGTGGATCGCGGCGACGCTGGCGCCGGGCGCCTCGATGTCGGTCGTCGGCGACTCGCTCCGGCTCGTAAACGGCCAGAACAACGGGGCGCTGTTCGGGCTATTCCGCGACAACGCCGCGATCTTCGGCCTCATCTCGATCGTCGTCGTCGGGCTCATCGTCGCGTATCACGCGCGGGCCGGGCGGAGCCCGTACCTGTCGGTCGCCCTCGGCCTGCTGCTCGGCGGGGCGCTCGGCAACATGACCGACCGGCTGCGTCTCGGCTACGTCGTCGACTTCGTCGACGCCGGCATCGGCAGCGTGCGCTGGTACACGTTCAACGTCGCCGACGCCGCGATCAGCGGGGCGATCCTCATGCTGATCCTGCTGGCCATCCGGCCGTCGCTCGGCGATCCGCGACCGACGGGGAGGGATGCCGTCGATGATGGCTGACATCGACGCCGG
>DATHGS010000072.1:0-5061 GCA_035490155.1 Candidatus Methylomirabilota bacterium
TCATCGGCCAGCCGCCCTGGCCGGTCATCGCCTGCACGGCGCCCATGTAGACCTGGTCCAGGTCGGGCCGCTCCTCCCGATCGACCTTGATCGCGACGAAGTCCCGATTCAGGTCGGCGGCCGTGGCCGCGTCCTCGAAGCTCTCGCGCTCCATGACGTGGCACCAGTGGCACGCGGCGTAGCCAATCGAGAGGAAGATCGGCTTGTCCTCGTCCCGGGCGCGGGCCAGCGCCTCCGGACCCCACGGGTACCAGTCGACCGGGTTGTTGGCGTGCTGGAGCAGGTATGGGCTCGTCTCGCTCGCCAGTCGATTCGGCATACGCCAATGGTATGCGGCGACGTTTGCGATGCCCCGGCGGCGACGCCTCAGCTCTCGCTCGCGCGGCGGCGTTTGTGACATCATTCGAGATCGCGGCCCGCTGATACTGCTGGGTCGCATGGTCAACGATCCGGCAAACCCCTCTCCTGCTCGCCCTTGGGCACGATCTGCCCGCGTTACGTCAACCCGCCCGCCATGAGCGGGCCGAGCCCGCGGCCACGCGAAGCCGTTCGTTTCCTGTCGGGAGGTGCCGGTGCTCTACCTGAGCCAAGCGATCGGCCGGCCGGTTCGAGATCGGAATGATGAGCAGATCGGCAAGGTCTCCGACCTCATCGTCGCGATCGAGGACCAGTACCCACCGGTGACCGGCCTCGTGGTCATGACCGATCGCCGTTCGATCTTCCTGCCATGGAGTGCCGTCCAGTCGCTCGACGCGACCGGCGCTCGGCTGGCGACGGCCAGTATCGACATCGAGAAGTTCCAGCAGCGTCCCAACGAGATCCTCCTTCGCGCGGACCTGATGGACAAGCAGATCGTCGACATCGACGGGCGCAAGGTCGTCCGGGTCAACGACCTCCGCCTCGACGAAGTCGATGGTCGACTCCGCCTGGTGGCGGTCGATGTCGGTGCCGCCGGCCTGGTGAGGCGGCTCGGCCTCGAGCGGGGCTTCCGTGTCCTCGCCCGGAACCTTCGCGTCACGCTTCCGGAGCGGTACATCGACTGGGAGGATGTCGATCCGGTCGAGAGCTCGATCGCCTCGATCAAGCTCCGCGTGCCGCACCAGGGACTCGCCGAGCTTCACCCGGCCGACCTGGCCGCCATCATCGACCGGCTCGCACCGCGCGACCGGGCGGGCGTCCTCGCCTCCCTCGACGACGAGGCGGTCGCCGACGCGATGGAGGAAATGGAGCCCGACACCCAGGTGGAGGTGCTCGAGGACCTGGCCCCGGAGCGGGCCGCCGACATCCTCGAGGAGATGAGCCCGGACGATGCCGCGGACCTCGTCGCCGACCTCGACCAGGACACGCGCGACGACATTCTTCGGTACATGGAACCGTCGGAGGCGAAAGAGGTCCAGGAACTGCTCGCCTATCCCGAGGACACGGCGGGCGGGATCATGACCACCGCCTACATCGCTGTTGGAGCGAATGTCACCGCGGGTGGGGCAATCGACCTGCTGCGCGAGTGGGAGCCCGACGCCGAGACGATCTACTACGTCTACGTGACCGACGACGAGGATCACCTCGTCGGCGTCCTCTCGCTTCGCGACCTGATCGTCGCCCAGCCGACCACGTTGATCGCGGACGTGATGATTCACGACCCTGTCGCGGTCGGCGCCTTTGCGGACGAGGACGAGGTCGCCGAGGTCGTTGCCCACTACAACCTTCTTGCCGTGCCCGTGGTCGACGACGAGAGGCGCCTCGTGGGCATCGTGACGATTGACGACGCGATCGATACCGTCATCCCGGCCGCCTGGAAGAAGCGATTGCCGCGCGTCTTCGGCCGTCGCTAGCGATGGCAACGCCCGGCTCCCGGAAGGACCAGCGCGCCTCGGTCGCTCGACCGGCTCTCTCGCGGCAGGCGGCAGTCGGGGCCATCCGTCGAGTTCGTCGCCAACCGCGTGTTCTCGTGCCGTTGCGGCACCTGCCGGCGTGGCGGGTCCGGATGGTCGCGGTCCTCGGCGTTCTCGGACCCGGGCTAGTGAGCGGCTTCGCCGACAACGACGCGGGCGGGATCACCACCTATTCCCTCGCCGGCGCGCGGTTCGGCTACTCGCTCCTGTGGGTGATCCTCGCCAGTCAGGTGGTGCTGTTTTTCACCCAGGAGGTCGGCGCCCGGCTGGGCCTGGCGACCGGCAAGGGTTTGATGGGACTGATCCGCGAGCGGTGGGGTGTGCGTTGGGCCGCCTTCGCCGCGGCGATGATGCTACTGGCAAACCTGGGCTCGACCGTCGCGGAGTTCGCCGGGATCGGGTCCGCCCTGAGCCTGTTCGGGATCCCGCCGCAGATCAGCGCGGCGGTCGCCGCCGTCGTCGTCGTCAGCCTGATCACCCTCGGGAGCTACAGCCGGATCCAGTATCTGTTCGTCGCCATCGGCTTGTTCGTGTCGATCGCCTACATCATCTCCGCGAATGTCGCCCACCCAGCATGGGACGTCGCGTTCCACAGCCTGATCGTGCCGCAACTTCAAGCATCCCCGGCCTACTGGCTGATGGTGGTCGGCACGGTCGGGACGACGATCACTCCCTGGGGCCAGGCGTTCATCCAGTCGTACGTTGCCGACAAAGGTCTGCGCTCGGAGGACCTGCCGGCCAGCCGTCTCGACGTGTTCGCCGGGGCGCTGCTGACCAACGTCATCGCCGCCTTCATCCTGATCGCCGTGGCGGCGACCCTGTGGACGAGCGGTCATCGAGACATCTCGAGCGCGGCCGATGCAGCCCGAGCCCTGGAGCCGGTCGCGGGACCAGCGGCAAGCATCCTCTTTGCGGTGGGCCTGCTCGGTGCGTCGTTCCTCGGTCTCGGCGTTGTCCCGCTCTCCAGCGCATATACGACCTGCGAGGCCTTCGGATGGGAGACCGGCGTCAACTGGAACTGGCGCGAGGCGCCGGCCTTCTACGGCTTGCTCGCCTTCTTCATTGGCTTCGCGGCGCTGTTCGTGATGATCCCGGGCCTGCCGCTGATCCAGGTCATGTTCTCGGCCCAGGTCTTGAACGCGATCCTCCTGCCGTTCATTCTCGTGTTCGTCATGCTCCTCGCAGCCGACCGCAAGACGCTGGGGCCGCTCGCCAGTGGGCCGATCCTGCTGACCATCGGCTGGCTGTCGACGGGCCTCCTTGTCGCCCTCTCCGTGATCCTGGTGATCACGAGCATCGGCGGCGGTCCGTAGATCGATGCCGCGTCTGACGAAGATCTACACGCGAAAGGGCGACGACGGGTCGACCGGACTCGGCGGCGTCCGGCGGCGCGTCCCCAAGGATTCGCTGCGGGTTGCGGCCTACGGCACGGTCGACGAGCTGAACTCTCAGATCGGGGTCGCGCTCGCGGTTGGGCTCGTCGCGCGGCTGGCCGGTGAACTGACGGTCATCCAGAACGAGCTGTTCGACCTGGGCTCTGATCTGGCCTTCGTCGAGGACGACAAGGCGGCCCGACCCGTGCCCGGCGTCGAGGAGCGTCACGTCCGCAAGCTGGAGCGGCTCATCGACGAGCTCAACGCGGTCGTCGGGCCGCTGATGAACTTCCTTTTGCCCGGAGGGAGCGTGGGGGCGGCGCAGCTTCACGTCGCCCGGACGGTCTGTCGCCGCGCCGAACGCGAGACACTCACGCTCAAGCGGGCCGAACCGATCGGCCCGTGGGTGCTCCCCTACCTGAACCGCCTCTCCGACGCGCTCTTCGTGATGGCCCGCTTTGAGAACCACGAGCGGGGCGTCGCCGAGCCGCTCTGGCAGCCCGGGAAGTAGCTCGTTACGGCTCGTCTCTCGGCTCGTCTCTCGGCCGAACTTTCGCCAAACGAACACAATCAACCGCGAATTCGAGGTTTCGGTCGAGGATTCGCGCTACACGAAAGAACGCGACCGATCCGCTCGGGAAGGTGCGCGAGGCGAATGAAAACGAGCGATTGCCCTCGATGTCGGTGCGTTGTATTCGTGTCGCGAAAGTCGGCGGCGGCGGAAGCTGAATCTCCTTCGCCGTCCGGAACGACGTGGCCACGGCCGTGCGCCTCCCGGCTACCATCCGCCGAATGAAATACGGAATCTGCCTGCCGAACTTCACCGACCTCGCCGACCCGGACGCGATCGAGGCCGCCGCCGCGACTGCCGAACGCCTCGGTTGGGAGACCGTCTGGACGACCGACCACGTCCTCGTCCCCAACGGCGACGAGACCGCGGACTACCGGACGAACTACGACGCGATCCTCGCCCTGGCCTGGGTCGGCGCGCGGCATCCGGGCCTGCGTCTCGGGACGAGCGTGATCGTCGTTCCGCAGCGGAACGCCGTCCTCCTGGCGAAGGAGCTGTCGTCGCTCGACGCGCTGTCGGGCGGTCGGCTCATCGCCGGCGTCGGTGTCGGTTGGAACCTGCGGGAGTTCGGAAACCTCGGCGCGGCCGATCGGTTCCACGTCCGCGGCGCCTATCTCGACGAGACGATCGAGCTCTGGCGCCACCTCTGGTCGGGCTCGACCGAGCCATTCGAGGGGCGCTTCCACGCGCTCGATGATTTCGTGTTCAACCCGCTGCCGCCGCAGGGTGCGTCGCTGCCGATCGTCGTCGGCGGCCGGAGCGAGGCCGCGCTGAGGCGCGCCGGACGGCTCGGCGACGGCTACCACTCATCCTCGACCAGCCCCGAGTCCTACGCGAAGCGCATACCGATCGTCCGCGCCGCTTCGGAGGCAGCCGGACGACCGATGCCGCCGTTGTCGGCGCGGGTCCACATCGACTTCGACTCGGCGACGACCGGCTCCTATGCGATGCGCGGATCGCCCGAAGAAGTCGCTGCCGAGGCCCGCAAGTTCGCCGACCTGGGCGTCGACCACCTGGCCCTGTTCTTCGACGCCCCGACAAGGGTCGGCTTCATCGAAGGCATGGAGCGCTTCGCCGCCGAGGTCGCGCCGCTCATCTGACGATGTCGCCGGCCGAGCTCGCGACGCTATCGCTGCTCGATCCGGATCAGGGCGTGTGCCCGGACGGCCATCCGTGCGCACTGGATCACGTGGTCGGCCGCCGGGCCTGCAGGAGCTGCGGTTAT
>DATHGS010000073.1:0-3661 GCA_035490155.1 Candidatus Methylomirabilota bacterium
CCGGTCACGGCGGTCCTGATATACCTCGCGGCCCACCCGGGCGACCGCATCGAGCTGCTCGGGGCTGAGCCGATTGGCTCCATCGACGGCGCAAAGGTCCGATTCCTGTCGTCGCGCGCGGTCGTCCACGCGAGTGGCGAAATGTCGATCGGCGAGGTATTCGATCCGCTTGAGGGCGCGGTGGCCGCGACTCCGGCCGGGTCGCCGGGACACGATCCGTACCTCGATACCGTGGGCATCGTCGGGGAGCTGACCGCACAACGCCCGGGCCGGTACGAGGTGACGTCCGTGAGACTGCACTACCGGGTGAACGGCGGAGGTGAGCGGGTCGGCGAGGGCATCGACGTCGTCTGGACGGTCTGTGCTGGCGATCCCGCGCCGCCGGACTGTGACGTCGAGCCGTCGCCCGCTGAATAACAACTCGGGGGGTTCGTCGCACCTCTGAGCTCGCGGGGGCCGCGAGCGATATGACTCTCACTGATCGGATTCGCCGCGAACGCGCTCAGCCCTAACCCATTTTCGGCGTGGTCCTCGTGGATTTGCGCACGGTTGAGCGTGAAGAGCGCGATCCTGATCAGCCAGCCTGATATTGGCGGGCGCTCGCGGGTCGAGGAGGCGCTCGCGTTGGCGGGCGCTCGCGGGTCGGCCTGAGCTCGCGGGGCCCTGTGATAGACTCCGCCCGGCCGTGGAACCGTTTCGTGCGGGACCACGCCTCGAAACCACCCGCGCCCGGCCATTCCGGGCGACGGAGATCACACGCGGACCGTTCCGACCGGGACGGTGCCGGCAGCGAGGTGGCCAGAAGTCACCGACGAGGCCGGCCCCCGGCGACGAGGTCCGCGGAGGAACGAACCGAACAGGAGGTCGCTCACCGTGCCGTCCGTCTCAATGCGGCAGCTGCTCGAGGCCGGAGTCCACTTCGGTCACCAGACACGCCGCTGGAATCCCAAGATGAAGCCCTTCATCTTTGCCGAGCGCAATGGGATCCACATCATCGACCTGGCCCAGACCGTCAAGCACCTCGAGTCGTCGCTCGACTTCGTCAGGGAGACGGTCGCCCGGGGCGAGTACGTCCTCTTCGTCGGGACGAAGAAGCAGGCCCAGGAGCCGATCGCCCAGGAGGCGACTCGAGCTGGCCAGCCGTACGTCAACAAGCGCTGGCTCGGCGGGATGCTGACGAACTTCACGACGATCAAGAAGCGGATCGGGCTGCTCGAGCAGCTCGAGGCGCGCCAGCAGGCCGGCGATTTCGAGCGCATGAGCAAGAAGGAAGCCGCCAAGCTCCAGGAGGAGCTGGCAAAGCTCCAGCTGACCGTCGGTGGGATGCGCAAGATGAAGCGCGTTCCCGGCGCGGTCTTCATCATCGATCCGCATCGCGAGCGGATCGCCGTGACCGAGGCGAACAAGCTCGAGGTCCCCGTCGTCGCCACCGGCGACACGAACGTCGACCCCGACGAGATCGACCACATCATCCCTGCCAACGACGACGCTATCCGGGCGATCCGGCTGCTGTGCACGCTGATCGCCGATGCCTGTCTCGAGGGTCAGCAGGAGCGCGCCGCGCGGTCCTCCGCCGAGCCCGAGCCGGAGATCGTCGCAAGTGCCGAGCCCGAGTTCGACGAATCAGCCTCCAACGAGCTCGTCGCTGCCCTCCAGGGCGGCGCGGCACTGACATTCGAGCCGGATGCCGAGGACGAGGATCTCCTGCCGGGTGCCCGCCCGATCGCCCCGGCCGACGTAACGCCGCCGCCGGCGGAGGCCTCGCCCGAAGAGATCGCCGCCGAGCTTGCCCGCGAAGCTGCCGAAAAGGAAGAGCCGGCAACGGTCTGACCCGCGGCCGCGGCTCCAGGAGATTGAACCCGGGCGGGCAGCCGCTCGCGCGACGAAACAGGAGACACGAACCAACATGGCGGATATCTCTGCCGAGAATGTCAAGGAACTGCGCGAGCGCACCGGCGCGGGCTTCATGGACTGCAAGAACGCGCTTGTCGAAGCCGACGGCGACGTCGAGAAGGCCACCGCGATCCTTCGCGAGAAGGGGCTTGCGGCGGCTGCCAAGAAGGCCGGTCGAGACGCCCGCGAGGGGCTCGTTTCGAGCTACATCCACCCGGGCGGCAGGGTCGGTGTCCTGATCGAGGTCAACTGCGAAACGGACTTCGTGGCCCGCACCGACGAGTTCCAGAAGCTCGTCCGCGACCTGGCCGTCCAGGTCGCCGCCCTCGCCCCGAGCTACGTCGACGCCGATTCGATCCCGGCGGCGGACCTCGAGGCCAGGAGAGCCGAGCTCCTGGCGGACGAGGCGACCCAGAAGAAGCCGGAGAACATCCGGCCCCAGATCGTCGAGGGCCAGCTCAAGAAGTGGTACTCGCAGGTCTGCCTCTACGACCAGCCCTTCCGCGACGAGGATCGCACCGTTCGCGACCTGATCACCGAGAAGATCTCGACGATCGGCGAGAACATCCGGGTGCGCCGCTTCACCCGCTACGCCCTCGGGGAGGAGCTGTGAGCGACGGCCCCTCGATCCCGCGCGAGAGCGGACTCCGCTACGGGCGGATCCTGCTCAAGCTGTCCGGCGAGGCCCTCCTCGGTGACCGGACGTATGGGGTCGACCCGGCCTTCTGCGCCTTCATTGCCCGCCAGGTCGCCGGGGTCCACAGTCGTGGCGTGCAGATCGGGATCGTCGTCGGTGGCGGCAACATCTTCCGCGGGCTGGCGGCCGCCGCGAGCGGCATGGATCGGGCGACAGGGGACTACATCGGGATGCTCGCCACGGTCATGAACGGCCTGGCGCTCCAGGACGCCCTCGAGCGGGTCGGCGTCCCGACCCGGGTCATGACGGCGATCTCCATGAGCGAGGTCGCCGAGCCGTACATCCGGCGCCGGGCGGTTCGCCACCTGGAGAAGGGTCGCGTCGCGATCTTCGTTGCCGGGACCGGCAATCCGTATTTCACGACCGACACGGCGGCTGCCCTCCGGGCCGTCGAGATCGGGGCCGAGGTCCTCCTCAAGGCGACCAAGGTCGACGGTGTCTACGATGCCGACCCCGTGACCCACCCGAATGCTCGACGATACGCCCAGCTCGAGTACGCCGACCTCCTCCGCGACCAGCTCAAGGTTCTCGACGCGGCGGCCGTCTCGCTGTGTATGGAGAACGACCTGCCGATCGTCGTGTTCGACCTGAACAAGCCGGACAACATCACCCGGGTGGCCGTCGGTGAGCCCGTCGGCACCCTGATCTCGGGCGCCGTCGGCGTCCCCGGAGGTGCCCGCGCATGAGCAGCGAGACCCTGTCCTCCGCCGATCACAGGATGGCCCGCGCCGTCGAGGCGATGGAGCGCGACTTCCAGGGCGTTCGAACCGGGCGTGCCTCGACTGCCCTCGTCGATCGCCTGGTGATCGACTACTACGGCACGCAGACGCCGCTCAACCAGCTGGCCGGGATCAGCGTGCCCGAGTCGCACCAGATCGTCATCCAGCCGTGGGACCGAGCCGCCCTCGGCGCGATCGAGAAGGCGATCCAGAAGAGCGACATCGGGCTCGTCCCGAATGTCGACGGGACGGTCGTCCGATTGAACATCCCGCCCCTGACCGAGGAGCGTCGCAAGGATCTCGTGCGAGTCGTCCACAAGCGGATGGAGGATGCCCGGGTGGAGATCCGGGG
>DATHGS010000074.1:0-6789 GCA_035490155.1 Candidatus Methylomirabilota bacterium
TCGCGGCCGCGCCGTGGGCGATCCGCTCCGGGCCGAGGGGCAACGATCGGCGGATCTGGGCGGGACCGCCCCATTCGGCCGCGTGGAGGGTGATCCGCAAGCCACGCTTGCGCGCGGCCTCGAACGCCCGACCGTGAACGATCGGGTTCGGGTAGGCGGCCTCCGGCCCGGCCAGGTCCCAGCCCGTCAGGCCCTGGTCCAGAAATCGCGCCGCCGCCTCGGCCAGGTCGACGTTCGATGACGGGTCGTGAGCGCGGATCGCGGTGCAGACGAGCCGAACCTCGACGCCCGTCGCCGCCGCTCCCCTGGTGGCACCGCGACAGACCGCAGCAATGCCGTCGGCGAGGGGCAGGCCCCGAGTGAGGTGGAGGAGCGGTCCCCAGCGGATCTCGACGTAGCGGACCTTCTCGGCCGCCTTCGTCTCGACGAGCTCCGTCGTGACGCGCTCGAGCGCCTCGGCGTCCTGCATGAGGCTGATCGGGAGGTCGAAGGCGCGGAGGAGTTGCGCCTGGTCGACGCACGGCATCGGGGCTTCGAGCGCGGCCGCCATCTCCTCGACCGTCCGAGGGGCATCGATGCCGCGAGAGCGGGCCAGATCGAGGGCCGTCTCGGGCCGGATAGACCCGTCGAGGTGGAGGTGGAGCTCGGCCTTCGGCATGTCCTCGATGAGGATCTCGAGGGCGGGCGACAGGTGGGCCTCGGTCATGACCCGATGCTACGATGCCCGGCCATGAAGGGGCAGGCCCGTCGCGCAGCGCTCGCCGCCGTCTGGCTCGTCGTCGCGGCGATCCTGTCGCTCGGGGCGGCCGGCATCATCGGCTCGATGTCGCACCAGCCCGGGACCCCCGCCCGGGCCGAGCTGACCTACCCCGGGGACCAGGCGATCGAGCCCGGCCTCGACGCCGCCGAAGCCGACCTTGTCAGCCTGTCCGACGAGGTCAACCGGCTTGGCGAGCTCGGTCGGGGGGCGTTGGGCGCGCTCGTGACCCGCGACGTCAACACCCTAGACGCGACCGTGTCCGACGGGCAGCGACTCAGCGAGACGATCGCCTCTCATTCGCAGGCGCTTCGGACGACGCTTCTGGGGCTGCCCGGCATCGGGCCCGACGAGGCACTGACGATCTCGCCCGAAGCTCAACGGCGCCACGCGCTGGCCCTCCAAGCAATCGTTTCGACCGACGGTCTGGCGGCGGCCTGGTCACAGCTCGGTGCCGGAGCGCTCGCCGCGACGCGGGTGACGGTGCTGCTCGTCCAGCACGATCAGACCACTGCCGCTGCCGCCGCAGACGGAGTCGCCGGCAAGTACGCGTCCGCACTGGAAACGCTGACGAAATCCGACGACGAGATCGCCCAGGCTCGCACGCTGCGCGACGCCCTTCCTCCGGGCGTCGACGTGTCGACCCTGAACCAGTGGCTCGACCTCAACGAGGCTTACGACAAGGCGCTCCGCAATCTGTATCAGGCCCTGACGGACTCGAAGGGCCTCGTGAACGACAAAGTCACTGCCGCGTTTGCGGCCGAAAAGGCCGCCCTCGCGGCGCTGCCGGCCGACACGAAGGGGCTCGTCGTCATCCTGGCGGAGATCGGCCGCGGCGGGTTGAACCAGGCGGTCATCACGATCGAGGAGGCGCGGGGCGACCTGGAGGCGGCCGTCGGACTGCTGACGGCCGGTCCCGATGCGAGCCAGCCGCCCATCGACAACGGTGGCGGAGGGACTGGCTCGCCGCTCCCGTAGCGGGTTGCGCGGCCGCCCGATGGTCCCAGCCGCGCGACGCGGTCCGACGCGGTCCGCGGCATACTCGTGGCGCGAGTACATGCGACACGCGGAGCGGGTTCCTGGCCCCGATTTGTCCAGGATTCTCGCGGGACGACTAGGACCTGCAGAAAATGGGCACCGTGGGCCGTATCGGCAGCCCAACACGTCGCATGTACTCGTCGGGCGAGAATCCGGCTAGCGATCAACCCTGCGTGGCACGCGCCCGGTCCGCCGGCACGAGCCGGCGGCCCGCGACTGGGCGCCCGACCGGCGGCGCCCGAAGTACACTGCGGCGACCGACCCTGAGGCGCCGCCCGCGCCCGATCATCCGAAGGAGTCCAGCCCGTGCAGCTGCGCGTCGTCACCGATCAGCCGTGGGACGTCAAGGCCGACGTCCTTGCCATCCCGATCGTCGGCGAGCCGGCGTTCGAAGGCCCCCTCGACGAGCTCGATCGGCGGACCGGCGGCGAGCTCCGGGCCCTCGCCGCGTTCGGTGAGTTGCGGGCCAAGCGCTACAGCGCGGCCGTGGCGGCGCCCGGTGAGCTGGCCGCGGGACGAGTCCTCACGATCAGCGCCGGCGACCGGGACAACATCGACCGCGAGACGGTGCTCCACGTCGGCGCCGCGATCGAGCATCGCCTCGGTGGCCGCCAGGTTCGCTCCGTCGCGATCTGGCTGACGCCGCTGTCGGACGTCCTGACTGGCGGCGTCGACGCCGTCGCCGAGCTGGTCGCCCGCGGGTCGTCGAGGGCAGCTTCGATCCCAAGTCCCTCTACCGCGACGACGTTGCGACGGCGCCGCCGGCCCTCGACGAGCTGATCCTCGTCGCGCCGGGCGCGAATGCCGCCTCGGCCCAGAAGGCCGCGGAGCGCGGCGTGATCATCGGCGAGGGCGCCAATCACGCTCGGTCGCTGTCGAATCGGTCGGCCAATGACATCAGTCCGGAGGTTCTCGCCGAGGAGGCTCGGGCGGTCGCCGAGAAGCACGGCCTGTGGATCGACGTCATCGAGCCCGACCGAGCTCGTGAGCTCGGGATGGGGATGTTCCTCGCCGTCGGCCAGGGCAGCGACAACCCGCCCCGGATGATCCTCATGCGGTCCGGCGGGGAAGGGGAGAAGGACGCTCTCGGGCGGCACCTCGCGATCGTCGGCAAGGGCGTCTGCTTCGACTCCGGCGGTATCAGCATCAAGTCGGCCGACCGGATGGAAGAGATGAAGATGGACAAGATCGGTGCGTGCACCGTGATCGCGGCCATCGGCACGGTCAGCCGACTCGCCCCGGGCACGCCGCTCCTCGCCGTCGCCCCGGCCGTCGAGAACATGCCCGGCCCGCATTCGACCCGACCCGGCGACATCGTCAAGGCGCTCAACGGCAAGTGGGTCGACATCACCAACACGGACGCCGAAGGCCGCCTGATCCTGGGTGATGCGATGACCTACGCCGAGCGACTCGGGGCGACCCACATCGTCGACGTCGCGACGCTGACCGGGGCCGTCGGGCGGGCGTTCGGGCACCTGGTCACGGGGGCATTCGGGACCCCTCAGGCGTGGTACGACCAGGTCAGCGCCGCGGCCGACAAGGCCGCGGAGCGCTACTGGCAGATCCCTCTCATCGACGACTACGTGCCGGAGATGGACAGCTGGTACGGCGACCTCCAGAACGCGGGCTCGAGCGAGGGCGGGCTCGTCAAGAGCGGCCTGTTCCTGCGGGAGTTCCGGACGGTGCCGTGGGCCCATCTCGATATCGGCGGGACCGGCTACTTCCGGAAGCCTCAGCCGTACGCGGCGCGCGGCGCTACGGGCGTGACCCACGCGACGCTCGTCGAGCTGGCGCTGGCCGGGGCGCGCGGCGCGTAGGGTCGCGGCCGGCCACCACGCCGAGCCCATCGGCCCGAGCTCCCCGACGTGACGCCGCTCGCCGTCGTTCTCGCGATTGCCGGCCTCGTCCTGGGATTTGCCGCCGACCGACTGGCGACTCGCTGGCCGGAGCACGACGAGGAATTTCTCGCCGGTCGACGGATCGGTTGGCGGACGGCGGTCTGCGCGCTGTTCGGTGCCTTCGCCTTCGCCGTCCTGGCGAATCGCTTCGAGGGCGATCCGCTGGCGCTCGTCCTGTTCGGGGCGTGGTTCGCGACGCTCGTCGTCGGGCTGGCGACCGACCTCGATCAGCGGCTCCTGCCGGACATCTTGACGATGCCGGTCATCCCGCTCGCCCTCGTCTACGACCTGACCGGTCGCAATCCTCTCGTCGGGGCCGAGCTGCTGCCTGCGATCCTGATCGCGCTCGTCATCCCGGCGTTGCTGTACGTCGGCTCGCTGCCATTCGAGGCCGGCGCCTTCGGCATCGGTGACGTCAAGCTCCTCGGCGGGGTCGGCCTCATGCTCGGCTTCATCCGGACGATCACGGGCGTCGCGTCGGGAGCCTTCGCTGCCGGCATCGTCCTCGCCGTGCTCCTCGTGACGCGGCGGATCACGCTGAAGGCCTACGTTCCGTACGGCCCGTTCCTGATTTTCGGTGCCGTCTGGGCGATTTTCGTCCGCGCCTGAGGGGTTTCGGTTTCGGTCGACGGCGACAAGGGCGCCCCGGCCATTGGGTGGGGTCCAGTGAGGTCCGGATGCTCGTGGGACCATCGTCAGGGTGGGCGTTGATATGCCGCTGTCATAGTCTGGACAAGTCAAGGTATGATGCCGCAAAGCCGGTGTCGTCCTGAAATACGTGTCCAGTTCGGGGCGGCGAAATCACCGGCGGGCGTAGCCGCCATACCGCGCTCCGGGAAGAGATGCCGGACGCGACCAACGGAGTTTGCTCGCACGATGACGACGCCTCAGTGATTCAGAAGACGCCGCCGCTCGACGGATGGACTCCGCCGAGACGCCGGACCCCCGGACGCCGAGTACGCCGGTTCTCCTTCCTCCTCCTGGTCCCCCTCCTCTTCGGCTCGTTCGCTGCGCCGTCCGCGAACCTCGTCCGCCCGGTCGGAGCCGACGAGCTGGCCGACGCGCAGGCACGCCAGGACGCGCTCGCGAAGCAGCTCCGGGACCAGAAGGCGCAGGTCAGCCAGATCGCTGCGCTCCAGTCCGACCTGAGCAGCGCGATCAGCACGACGAAGTCGCAGCTCAACGGCATCAACGCCGACCTCGCAGCCGTCCGCATCGGGATCGGCAAGATGGTGGTTCAGGTCGCGGCCGTTCAGCAGCAGTACAACGGGCTCGTCGATGAGCTGACGACACTCGACGGTCAGCTCACGAGGCTGACGGCCCTCGAGGAGCGCAAGCAGGCCGACCTCATCCAGCGGAAGGCGATCCTCGCCGACCGGATTCGAACCGCCTATGACACCGACCGGACGACGCTCCTGGAGACGTTCCTGTCGGGCGGCTCCTTCACCGACGTCATCGCCGAAGTCAGCTACATCAACGACTTCGCCGAGCAGGACAAGATGCTCGCCCAGCAGATCGTCGAGGACCAGGCGACCCTCGCGACGATCCACGCAACCGTCCAGACGGCCCGCATCCAGACCGACGCGCTTCGAGTCGAGACCGCGGCGCAGAAGGTCGAGCTCGACAAGCACCTTGCCGAGCTGAAGACGGCCCAGGCTCAGCTCAAGGTGCTCGAGAAGCGGACCGCCGAGGCGCTGAAGATCCAGAAGGCGGCCTACGCCAAGCTCCTCGCAAACAAGAAGAACCTGGCGAAGGCGATCGCCGCCGCGACAGCCGCGAAGCGCGCCCTGGCGTCGAAGATCAACGACCTCGTCCAGAAGCAGTACGCCCAGGGCAACATCCCGTCGGACTACAACGGGACGCTCCGCTGGCCGATGCCGGGGACGGTCACCCAGCCATTCGGTTGCACCGGGTTCGCCTGGGAGCCGCCCTACGGCGACTGCCCCCACTTCCACCAGGGGATCGACATCGTCGCCCCGGAGGGGACGGCGGTCCGCGCGTCCGGTAACGGTCGGGTCGCCTACTGCGGCTGGAACTACGCCGACGGCGCCGATCCGGCCTGGATCGTGATCATCGCCCACGCGGCGAACCTCGACACGTGGTACGCCCACATGAAGCCGAACTGCCCGGTCGCCACGGGCGGGGTGGTCCATGCCGGCCAGGTCATCGGCCACGAAGGCAACACGGGCCACTCGACCGGAGCCCACCTTCACTGGGCGGTCCGGTTCAACGGGAACTTCGTCAACCCGCGCCTGTTCCTGTAGGCGTCGGGCGGGTAAGGCCCGCGCCGCGACCCCGGCGATGCCGGGCGTTCCGTCCCGGTTTCCTGTCACACGATCCTCAGGCGGTCACTGAGCACGAGATCCGGCGCGTCTCGTGGCGCTCTGAGCACGACGAGCAACCGAGGCCGTGACAGACGATCTCCAGGCGGTCGAATGACAGGAGCTTCGAGATTAGCGACCGCCTGGAGATCGCATGACAAGTCGCGGGCTGCCGCAGGACGTGCGAGCCTCGGAGTGCGCGACCTGCGGGACACAACCGCGCGCGGGTTTCGGGACCGAATTCGCAGGGTCCAATCACGAGCCGTTGACGAGCCCGTGCTAGCATCGACCGATGAAGCGGACGATGGCGGTCATCCTCGCGGGCGGCGAGGGTGAGCGCCTGTCGATCCTGTCGGGCGTGCGCGCCAAGCCGGCCGTTCCGTTCGGTGGCAAGTACCGGATCATCGACTTCACCCTGTCGAATTGCGTCAACTCCGACGTCGACAATGTCGTGGTCCTGACCCAGTACAACCCGCGCTCGCTCAACGACCACATTGGGCTCGGCCGGCCGTGGGATCTCGATCGCAACAAGGGCGGCGTGAAGCTCCTCCAGCCGTATATCGCCCGCGGCAAGGTCGCCGAGTGGTACCGCGGCACCGCCGACGCGGTGCTCCGCAACTTCACGACCATCGAGCAGTCGGACGCCGATACGGTCCTCGTCCTGGCCGGCGACCACATCTACAAGATGGATTACCAGCCCTTCGTCCAGGCCCATCGGCGCCACCGCGCGGACGTGACGATCGCGGTCCGTCGCGTGCCCCTCGCGGATGCGACC
>DATHGS010000075.1:0-2469 GCA_035490155.1 Candidatus Methylomirabilota bacterium
GCCGAGCTCGCGCTGGAACGACCCGTGGTTTCGAAGGCCGGTCAGCGCGTCGTGCTCTGCCCGGACCTTGATCGCGCCGTGCGCCTCGGCATTCTCGAGGGCGATCGACGCCTGGCCGGCGAACAACTTCGTCAGCTCGAACTCGTTACGGCTGAAATAGGCGTTGTCGCCCATCCGACCGATGTTAAGCGTCCCGATCACCCCGCCTGCGACGAGGAGCGGGACGACGATCATGGATTCCGGCTCGAAGGGCGTCCCCGGGATCTGGACCGATCGCGGGTCGAGATGCGCGTCATTCGCCAGAGTCGCCTCGCGATGCTCGATGACCCAGCCCGTGATTCCGACACCGATCGGCCCGGCGTAATCGAGGATGACGTCGGCAAACCGATCACGGGCGACAACGGCGCGCCGGACGCCGACGACCGGGTCGCAGCGGTAGATCGTCAACGTGTCGTAGGGAACGATCGTCTTGAGCGAGTCGGCGATCATGTCGAGGACGCCCTTCGGGTCGAGCGTCGAGAGAAGCCGCTCGTTGACCTCGAGTAGGCGGCGCTGGCTCGCGAGCTGGTGCTCCAGCTCGAGCTGCTGCCGATCGAGGAGCTCGAGATGCTGGGCGTTGACGATGGCCTGCGCGGCATAGCCCGCGAAGATCGTAAGCGTCGCTTGGTCGTCCGGCCCGAACCGATCGCGGCCTTCGGCCGACACGACGATGACCCCGTGGGCGCGATCCTCGAAGCTCATCGGCACGACGAGCATGGACTCGGGGATCGGCGAAGCGTGGACGCGATGGCTGCGTGGATCCGCGTCGGCGTCGGGCGACAGGATCGTCTGATTGTGCTCGGCGACCCAGCCGGTCAACCCCTGGCCGATGGGCACCCGCAGCTTGTCAGCGCTCGGGTTCGCATCGCCGCCGAACGTGCCCTTGAAGGCAATCGGCTCGCACGTTCCGCTCCCGGTGTCGACCCTGTAGACCCGGATCGTGTCGTGTTTGATGAGGCTCTTTGTTCCCTCGACGATGACGGCGGCGATTCCGTCCAGATCCCGGATCCGGTTGAGCCGGAGGGCCAGCTCGTGGATCGCCTTGAGCCGGCCGGCAAGCGACTGAACCGAGTCATAGAGCCTGGCGTTCCCGATTGCGACGGCCATCTGGTCGGCGAAGCTTCGCGCGAGCTCAGTCTCGTCGGCGGTCCACTCCCGCACTTCCCCGTCGTAGAGGACCAGCAGGCCAAGCGCTTCATCGCGGAAGACGATCGGCACGAAGCAGACACTGGCGATGCCGTCGCGGGCGTAGCGATCGTGAGCCTCCGTCTGCCTCGTTTCGACGAGGGCATCCCGCAGGGCCAGGACATTTCGGGAGCGGAGGGCCTGGAGGCCCCGCGCGGTGGAATCGACGGCCAAGCTCGAAACCCAGGCCAGGATGTCATCCGACACGCCGTGATGTGCAGCCAGAACCAATGGATGGGACCGGGAGCCGTCGTAGAGCCAGAGCCCGACGCGATCGACGGAGAAAAGTGCCAACGAGTCCTCGATCACGTCGTCGAACAGGGTCGGCAGGTCCATCGGGCCGCTGACTTCGGCGGCGATCCGGCGCAGGGCATCGCCGCTGGCGAGCTGCTTTCGGATCAGCCGGAGCTTTGGCGGCGTCGCCCGTCTGGGCGCTGCAGCTCGAGGAGTCTTCGATGGCGAATCGGCGGGCACCGTCCCGCGTTCAGGAATGGGTCGCGGCGCGCGGGTCACGGAGGCGACATGGGCCTCGACGGCGTCCAGGTGAACGAACCGCTCGCCGCGACGCGGCCCGGCGACCGAAGGTATCTTGCCGCTGAGGCACCACGCTCGGATCGTGCTGCGGCTCACCCCGGCCATGTCGGCCGCCTGGGCGAGGGTCAACAGCGCAGAATCTGCGCCCTGGTCGAGTGCGCCGACCATCGGCTGTCGTTCGTCCTCCAGTTGGGGACCTGGTGGCCGGTGCCGCCCATCACCTGACCTTGAGCGCGGGAGATCCACGGTAGTCGCCGCTCGTTCGCCCGGCGATAGCCCACTCGTACCACTGGCCGCCCGGGGGCGCCGCCGGCGAGGGAAGACGAGCCTCAGGCGGTGGCCAACACGAGCTCGCCGACCGACTCGAGGAGGTCGTCCGCCAGGGGTTCGAGATCGGCGCGAGGACCGACGCCGCTCAGGACGCCGATGACCCGACCGAGCCCGGCTGCCCGGCCCATCACGAGGTCGGCCGGCGTGTCGCCGACGATCGCCGTCCGCGATGGTTCCGTGCGCAACGCTGCGCAGACGGCGAGGACCATCGAGGGGTCCGGTTTCAGCCCGATGCCGTCGTCGCCGCAGGCGAGAGCGGACACGTGATCGCGAATGCCGAGCGCCCGCAGCGTGGCCTTGGTTGGCGCGCGGTCGTCGGTGGTCGCCACCGCCGTCAGCCGGCCGCTCGCGACCAGCCGTCCGAAGAGATCGGGCAGGTCT
>DATHGS010000076.1:0-3984 GCA_035490155.1 Candidatus Methylomirabilota bacterium
CTCGAGGCCGCCCGGCTCGGCGACTACGACCGCGACACAGTCGTGCGCCTGTTCCGGGAGTACGAGTTCCGGACACTGATCGAGCGGCTCCCCGCGATGTCAGGGGAGAGTGCCGAACAACGGTCGGACCGCCTGCGGACCGTCGTTGAGAGCGGATACGTGCCCGCCGCTCGCGTCGCCGGCCGTCCCGAGGGCTGGGGCCCCGGTCGCTCGGGGACACGTCCGGAGAGCGGCGAGCTCCAGCTCCGGCTCGATTTCGACGCCGTGACCGGGCGACCCGTCCCGGCCGCGGTCGATCCCGACGCCGACTCGACCACCGACGGAGGTGACGGGCACCTCGACGCGGCGAACGACCTGCCATCCGCCCTCGCCGCCGCGATCGTCGACCCCGGCAGGATCGAAGTTCGCGGGGGGGCCGACATCGCGGCGCTCGAGTCCTGGTTGTCCGCCCAGCCTGCCGTCGGCGTCGGCCTGCTCCTCGACGATCCTCGGCCGCGCCGGGGGACACCCCTCGCGCTCGCCGTGGCGGGTCCCGACGGACGCGTAGTCGCCGTCGACGGCGCCGATGACGCCGTCATCCTCCGACACCTGCTCGAGCGACTTGCCGTCCCACTCGTCGGGCACGAGGTGAAGCCCGTCCTCGTCGCACGATTCGCCGAGGATCCGGATGCCGCGCCTCCGCCGATCGCGTTCGACACCCAGATCGCGGCCTACATCCTCAACGCGGCGCTTCGCAGCCAGACGATCGCAGACGTTGTCGCCGAGAACCTCGACCAGATCCTGCCGCCGGCCGCGGAGCTGCCTGCGACCGCGCGAGCGGGCCTCGAAGCCCTGTCGGCGATCGCCGTCCGTGAGCCGCTCGAGCGGCGGCTCGGCGAGTTCGCGCTCGACCGGCTGTTCCGTGAGGTCGAGCTGCCGCTGATTCCGGTCCTCGCGAAGATGGAGTCTGTCGGCGTCGCGCTGGATCTCGAGGCACTCGGCGCGCTCGATCGCGAGTTCGCAGCCGAGATCAGTCGCCTCGAGGGCGAGATCTATGTCGACGTCGGGCACGAGTTCAACCTCGGCAGTCCGAAGCAGCTCGAGCAGATCCTCTTCTTCGAGCTGAACCTTCCGAAGGGCAAGAGGACCAAGACCGGCTATTCGACCGATGCGTCGGTGCTCGAAGAGCTGCGGCCCGCCCACCCGATGATCGACAAGCTGCTCGAGTGGCGGGTCTATACGAAGCTGCGCTCGACCTACGTCGAGGCACTGCCGTCGTTGATGGCCTCCGACGGCCGACTCCACACGACGTTCCACCAGGCCGTCGCCTCGACCGGCCGCCTGTCGTCGTCCGACCCGAACCTGCAGAACATCCCGATCCGGACGCCGCTCGGACGCCGGATCAGGCGCGCCTTCGTGGCAGGCGCCCCCGATGTCACGCTGCTCGCCGCCGACTACAGCCAGATCGAGCTGCGGATCCTTGCCCACGTCTCTGGCGACGAGCACCTCAAGGACGCCTTCGCACGCAAGGCCGACATCCATCGCGAGACCGCCGCGCGGGTCCTCCACAAGGCGGCCGAGGAGATCACGGCCGACGAGCGGTCGATGGCCAAGATGGTGAACTTCGGACTGGCCTATGGGATGAGCGACTTCGGGCTCGCGTCCCGGGCGAACATCCCCCGCAGGGAGGCCCAGGAGTTCATCAGCAGCTACTTCGCCGCGTATTCCGGGATCAGCTACTACATGATGGCCATCAAGGAGCAGGCCAAGGCCCAAGGGTTCGTCGAGACCCTCCTCGGGCGGAAGCGGCAGATCCCCGAGCTCCGTGCGTCGAACCCGGCCCTGCGCGGGGCAGGGGAGCGGATGGCGATCAACATGCCGATCCAGGGAACAGCTGCCGACATCCAGAAGATCGCGATGATCCGGGTGGCCGAACGGCTCAGCGCGACGGGATCACGCGCGCGACTGCTCCTGACGGTCCACGACGAGTTGCTGTTCGAGGTTCCACGCGCCGACGTCGAGGCCCTGGCGGCGATCGTTCGCGAGACCATGGAGGGGGCGCTGCCGCTGTCGGTTCCCCTGATCGTCGACGTCAAGGTTGGCGACGACTGGGAGTCGATGACACCGCTGACGAGGGCCGATGAGATCGCCGCGGAGGCGGACGAGATGCCGCTCGAGGCGCCGATCGCTCCGCTCGCCGTCTAGCCTTCGCCGATGCCTGAGCTACCGGAGGTCGAAACGGTCGTTCGCGACCTCCGACCGCTGATCGTGGGCGTGACGATCACGGACGCGACGACGCATTGGGCGCGGACCCTCCGTGGGATCACGCCCGAGGCGTTCGCCGAAGGCGTTGCCGGCCGGCGGATCGAGGGTGTCTCGCGGCGGGGCAAGCAGATCGTCGTCGAGCTGTCCGGCGGATCGTTCCTGACGATCCACCTCAAGATGACCGGTCAGCTCTTCGTCGTCCCCCAGGACCGGCCGGAGGATCCCTATGTCCGGCTCGTTCTCCAGCTCGACGATGGGCGCGAGGTTCGGTTTCGCGACATCCGCAAGTTCGGCAAGATCGGGGTGTACGTCGCCGCCGACGACCCGTTCGCCGCGATCGGGCCGGAGCCGCTCTCGGACGCGTTCACGCTCGGAGTCTTCCGGAAGAGACTGCGGGCGCGCAAGGGACGGCTGAAGCCGCTCCTGCTGGACCAGACGTTCGTCGCCGGGATCGGCAACATCTATGCCGACGAGGCCCTCTGGGCCGCCCGCCTTCATCCGCTGCGGACGGCTCGGACCCTGCGGCCCGCGGACGAACGCCGGTTGTGGATCGAAGTCCGGCGGATCCTCGCCGAGGCGGTCATCCGGCGTGGATCCTCGATCGACGACTACACCGCGCCCGACGGCGACGGCGAGATGCAGGACCACCTCGCGGTCTACCAGCGTGCCGGCGAGCCGTGTCCTCGCTGCGGTCGGCCGATCCGGCGGGTCGTCGTCGGCGGGCGGGCGACCCATTTCTGCTCGTGGTGCCAGCGACTCCCGGCCGCGGACCGTGCCGGCGGCGGAGCAGCGACGATCCTGCGGACGATGGCGACGCCGGAGCGGCGGGGCCGACGCTGGTCGGAGCTGCCGACCGGGGAGGGGCGTGTCGGGCCGGCCACGGAGGGCCGGTCGGCGGCGTCGAGCCGCGCTGAGCGGACCCGCCGAGCGGCGGCAACCCGCCGGGCGGCTGCCCGTGCGTCGGTCGGTGGCTGAACGGTGTCGATCCTTCGCCTGACGGACGTCCGCCGTGAAGCCGGGACGTTCGTCATCCTCGACTCGATCAATGCCTCGGTCGCCCTCGGCGATCGGATCGGGCTCGTCGGCCCGAACGGAGCCGGCAAGACGACGCTCCTGCGGATCGCCGCGGGTCGCGATGAGCCGGACGCGGGCGAGGTCCACCAGAAGCGCGACCTGACGATCGGGCTGCTCGCCCAGGAGTCGCATTTCGACGAGGCCTTCATGGCGGCGCCGGACCTCCGGGCCGCGGTCCGCCAGGGCGCCGCTCACCTCGATCGGATGGCCGAGGCGCTCGCGACGATCGAGCGCGAGGGCCGGGTTGAAGAGCCGGGTTACGCGGGACTCCTCCACGAGTACGAGATCCTCGGTGGCTACACCCTCGACCAGCGGGTCGACGAGGCGCTGTCAGGTCTCGGGTTCCGTTCGGACGAATGGGACAAGCCGCCCGCGGCATTGTCTGGCGGGGAGCAGACGCGGGCGGCGCTGGCACGGCTCGTCATCGCCGATCCGGACCTGCTCCTCCTCGACGAGCCGACGAACCACCTCGACATCGCCGCCCTCGAATGGATCGAGGAGCATCTTCGGCGGCGCCGCGGGTCGCTCCTAGTCGCCTCGCACGACCGGGCCTTCCTCGACGCGACCGTGACCCGGATCTGGGAGCTGCGCGACCGCAGGCTCACGGTGTTCCGCGGCGACTACGGCGCCTACCACCGACAGCGGCTCGAACGCGACGCCCGCGCG
>DATHGS010000077.1:0-5827 GCA_035490155.1 Candidatus Methylomirabilota bacterium
GCCGACAGAGCGGCGGCCGCTGTCTCGCGAGCCACGAGCTCCTCGATGTCGACCGCCTTCTCGAACAGCTCGACGATGGCCGCGTCGAACTGCGTTCCGGCATGCTTGCGAAGCTCGGCCCAGGCGGCCTCGACGGGGATCGCCGCCCGGTAGACGCGGTTCGACGTCATGGCGCTGAACGCGTCGGCGACCGCGACGATCCGCGCGCCGAGCGGGATGTCCAACCCGACGAGTCGGTCCGGGTAGCCGTTGCCGTCGAACCGCTCGTGGTGGTGTCGAACGATCCTGGCGATGTCGGTCATCGCCTCGTGGGTCTGGACGATGTCGCTACCGATGGCCGCGTGGCGCTGCATCTCGGCGAATTCCTCGGGCGTCAACGGACCCGGCTTCAGGAGGATCCGATCGGCGATTGCGATCTTGCCGACGTCGTGGAGGTAGCCGCCGATCCGGATCGTCGTGCGTTCCTGCTCGGACAGCCCGAGCAGTCGAGCGACGCGCTCGCCAAAGGTCCCCAGCTCGATGCAATGCGCGCCGGTTTCGATGTCGCGGGCCTCGATCGCCGCGCTGAGGGCGAGAGCGACCCCGTCGAGGCCGCCTGGGCCGAGCTTCGCAAGCATGCCGGAACGCAGTTCGACGCGGCCATCGTCGAGCTGTTCGAGAAGGCGGTCGACATCGAGGAGCTCGTGGCTCGCGAGACAGCGGCCGCCGCTCTGTCGGCCGGGCACCACGCGACCACGGCGCGCGAGCCCGGCTGACCGGTCCGTCGTGCGACCTCAGTCGCGCTGCGTTCCCCGGACCAGTAGGACTGCGCCGACGGCGACGAGCAGGACCGGCCACGCGACCGCGGCGAGATCCGGCTTGGCGATCTGCGAGCCGCCGATGAGCACGAGGATCATCCCGTAGAACGCCTGCCAGCCGACACCGCCGTTGCGCCACGCCCGGACCGCGGCGACGAACAGGAAGGCCAACCCGAAGAAGAGGGTGCCCCAGCCCGGCCCGAGATCGCTGCCCTGGAGGCCCTCGATCGTGCCCGGCAGGGCCAGCGCCGTCAGGAAGGCACCTGCGTACAGGGCAATCGTTCCGCGCCGGAGCACCCAGACGAGGAGCGATGCCAGACCGGCCGCCAGCAGCGTTGCGTCGCCGATCTGGCGGTACTCGGGCAGCATCTGGTCGACGAGAAGGATCGCGCCGAAGATGACGAGAAAGATCCCGATCCACGGCAGGCCCGGGCGCCGCGACTCATCGGGTCCCCAGCGCCAGCCGTAGGCGCGCATCCCGGGCTCGGCTGGCGCTCGCCGTTCGTCCATCGTCCGAGTCTACGACCCCGCGAGGCGCGGTGACGGGTCGACCGAACCGCCGCCGTCCACTGGTGCGCCGTCCTCGACGTGACTGAACCCCAGACGATCGGCCAGCCGCCCGAGAGGCCCCGGCGCCCACCAGTTCCAGTGACCCATCAGGCGCATCGCCGCGGGAACGAGCAGGACCCGGATGATCGTCGCGTCGATCAGGACCGCGATCGCCATCCCGACGCCGATGCTCTTGATCGTGATCGACTCGGCGAGGGCGAAGGCCGAGAAGACCGTGACCATGATCAGCGCGGCCCCGGTGATCACCCCGGCGGTGCGGGCCAGACCCTCCGCGACCGACGCTCGGTTGTCGCCGGTCCGCCGATAGGCCTCCTGGATCCGCGACAGGAGGAGGACCTCGTAGTCCATCGACAGGCCGAACAGGACACTGAACATGATGATCGGGTTGCCGGCGATCGTGAACCCGGGCGAGGTGAAGCCGAGGGCGTTCGAGAGGTTGCCGTCCTGGAAGATCCAGACCAGGGCGCCGAAGCTGGCGGTGATCGACAGGAGCGTCATCACGACCGCCTTGGCCGGAATGACGACCGAGCCGAACAGCAGGTACAGGATCAACGCGCTGGCGAGGAGGGTGACGCCGACGGCATACGGGACCGTCGACGCCTGGCTCGTCATGAAGTCGTGGCCCTCGGCGGCCAGTCCGCCGACCTGGGTCGTCACCCCTTCGATGGCCGTCCCGCGAATCTGCGGGATCAGGGCCGTTCCGGCCGGACTGACCGCGTCGATCGGGCTGATCGCATCGAGGCGGACCGTCGACCCGCGGACGTAGGCGCTCGTCAGCTGCTCGCGGGCAGCGGCGAGCTGGGGCGGGAGCTGGCTGAGCGGCGCCGCGTAGAATGCCGCGACCTGTTCGACGCTGAGGGCGGCTCCGGTCTGCGGGTCGCGCAGCCCATTGAAGGGTCCCTCGACCCGGTCGATCCCGTCGATCGCATCGATAGCGGCGACGAGCTGGTCGATCCGGCCGATGTTGGCGGCGCTTGTCGGGTCGCCCTGGACGTTGGCCAGGATCGTGATCGGTGTTGTCTCGCCGGCCTTGAAGTCGTTAGCGAGGGCGACCGCGGCGTCGCGGCTCTCGAGGCCCGGCGGCAGGGTCGCAGCATTTGGGATGCCCTGCTCGAGGTGAAGGAATGGCGTGCCGGCGACGAGCAGGAAGATCAGGGTGGGGATGAGGAAGGCGAACGGGCGAGCCATCACCAGGTTGGCCACCGCAGCCCAGCGCGATCGACGAGCGGACGCAGCCTCCGCTGCCGGCGGTCGGCCGAGCCGGCGCCGGATCGCGTCGATCAGGCCGGTCAGGCTGAGGGCGTTGACCCGCGTCCCGAGCATCCCGAGCACCGCCGGCAGGAAGGTCAGGGCGAAGAAGACCGAGGAGGCGACGACGAGCGAGCCCCCGATCCCGAACGATCGCAGCGCCATCGGCCGGAAGAGGAGAAGGCCCGACAGGCCGATCGCGACGGCCAACCCCGAGAAGGCCACGGCCTTGCCGCTCGTCGCGACGGTCGTCTCGACCGCCTGGGCGACTGTCCGCCCGCGACGGAGCTCCTCCCGGAAGCGGCTGACCATGAACAGCGAATAGTCGATCGCGAGGGCCAGCCCGAGCATCGTCGCGACGTTCTGGACGTAGATCGAGAGATCGGTCACCTGGGCGACGAGGAAGATACCGCCGAGCGCCGTCGGGATCGTCAGCGCGGCGACGAGCAGCGGCAGCCCTGCGGCGACGACGGAGGCGAAGACAACGAGCAGGATCAGCAGCACGAACGGCCCCGAGACGGTCTCGGCCTGGATCAGCTCCTTCTCCGACTGGTGGGCCTGGTCGCGGGTGAACGGTCCGATCCCGGCGAGCTTGTAGGTCAGTCCCGTGGGCGGATCGATCAGTGCCCGCAGTGCGTCCATCTCGTCGACCGATTGCTCATCGGTGATCGCGAGGCGGACGACGACATACGCCGACCTGCCGTCAGTGCTGACGAACCGCTCGTCGCCCGTCTGGGCGAAGCCGACAAGATCCTCGACCCGGGAGTCCGCGGCGAGGCGGGCGAGCGACGTCGCGATCGCCCCCTGGACGGCGGCCGAACGCGCATCGCTGCCGGGCTCACCCTGGTAGAGAACGATGAGTGTCCCGCGTCCGGCCCCGAACTCATCGTTGAGGCGGGCACTGACGGCGAACGATTCCGATGTCGGGTCGACCCAGCCGCCGGCGCTCAAAGCGCTCGTGACCCTCGCCCCGATAACGGCGGAGGCGATCGCAAAGAGCACCGTCACGAGGACGATCGGGCGGCGGAAGCGGTAGGCGAATGCGCCCCAGCGGGAGAACAGCATCGGGAGCCCCTTCGGTCGTGGCGGTGGCGACGCCTGGCGATGACGTTGACGCTGACAATAGAGAATGAGCATTCGTTTTGTCAAGACTTGCAACGCATGATCGTGATCGGTAGGCTAGGGGAGCGATCATTCTCCAGGGAGTCAGCGATGCCGCGGGTCAGCCAGCAACACGAGCAGGAAGTCCGCGACCGGATCGTCCGGGCCGCGATCTCGGTGTTTGCCGAGCGTGGGTTCCACCGCGCCACGATGCAGGACATCGTCCGTGCCTCGGGCCTGTCGGTCGGCGCGATCTACACGTACTTCAGGAGCAAGTCGGACCTGATCCTCGCCGGCTGCGACCTCATCACCGACCAGGAGCTCGGTGAGCTTCGCGATCGGCTGGCGTCGGTCAGCGGCTACCGGGAGCGGATCGCGACGGCGGTGGGCTTCTGGTTCGACAATATCGCCGTCGAGCAGACCGAGCGTGGCTCCGGTTTCCTGATCCTCCAGGCGTGGGCCGAGGCCGACACCGACCCGGCCATCCGCGAGATGCTCCTCCGACGCCGCCGCGAGACCGTCACCGCCGTCGCCCTCGTCCTCCAGGAGGGAGTGATGCGTGGGGAGCTGCCATCGTGGCTTGACGTACCGTCCGTCGGGCATGCCCTCGCGGCGCTCCTGGACGGCGTCCTCATCGAGGCCAGCGAGGACGGTGCCGGTTATCGCCGCTCGGATGCCGAGCGGCGGGTCCTTGCCCTGATCGAGACGCTCCTCGCGGCCGCCTCGGCGGAGGCGCCAGGGCGGATCGAGCCCGTCCCGCCGCGCGGCTACGAATCGGCTCGCGCGCCCCGCGTCGCGTCGTGACAGACGCGGCGGCGACGGACGCGGGGCCCGGCATCCAGACGGTCGTCGGCCGGATCGATCCAGGGGAGCTGGGCTGGACCCTGCCCCACGAGCACACTGCAATTGCCCTCTGGCACATCGCCAATCGCTGGGACTACTGGGAGCTTCGAAGGGACGAGAGCGTCATCGTCGAGGAGCTCGCCAAATTCGCGACCGCCGGTGGCTCCGCGGTCGTCGACCTGACGCTGCCGGGCGTCGGGCGCGACCCGGAGTGGCTCGCCGGCCTCGCGCGTGCGACCGGACTTCACCTCATCATGGGCAGCGGCTGGTACCGCGAGGCGTACTACCCAGCCGAAGCCCGGATCGACAGCCGCTCGGTCGCCTATCTCGCCGACGAGATCATTCGCGAGGCGACCGTTGGGGTCGGGGACAGCGGCATCCGGCCCGGGATCATCGGCGAGATCGGGACCGACAAGCCGTGGCTCTCTGCCCGCGAGGAGCGAGTCCATCGGGCCGCCGCCCGGGCTGCCCGCAAGACCGGCCTCGCGATCACGACCCACGCGGTCCAGTCGACCGTCGGGCTCGACCAGCTGACGGTCTTCGAGGACGAGGGCGCGGACCTTTCTCGCGTTGTCATCGGCCACGCCGACTCGAACCCGTCGCCCGCCTATCACCAGGCGATCGTCGAGCGCGGCGCGACGGTCGAGTTCGACTTCCTGGGGATGAGCTTCACGCCCCTCGAGCGACACGGCGAGGGCCGCATCGTCGAGTTGATCTGCGACCTGCTCAGCCGGGGACGCGTGGGCCAGATCCTCCTGTCTCAGGATGTCTGCCACGATTCCCAGCTGACCCGCTACGGCGGCAACGGCTACATCTACCTGGCGGAGACGTTCCTGCCCCGGTTACGGGCGGCCGGCGTGAGCGACGACGAGATCCGGACGATGACGGTCGACAACCCGCGCCGTCTGCTGACAATCGGCTGAGGCCGGTCACAAGGCGGCGTCACGGCGCCGAGTCAGAGGCGGGGCTCAGCTCTCGAGGATCGCCTCGACGGAGAGCTCGACATTGCCCTTGAGCGCCTTCGAGATCGGGCAGCCATCCTTCGCCTTTTCCGCGGCTTCGCGGAAGCTGGCCTCGGTCGCGCCGGGGACCACGCCCCGGATCGTGATCGCGGACGAAATGACCGTCCAGCCACTCTCGAGCTTGTCCCCGGTGACGGCGACCGTGACCGACACCTTCGTCGGCGGCGTGCCCGCCTTGGCGAGCTCGTTCGAGCAGGCCATCGAGAAACACGAAGCGTGGGCGGCCGCGAGGAGCTCCTCGGGGCT
>DATHGS010000078.1:0-2459 GCA_035490155.1 Candidatus Methylomirabilota bacterium
CTTCATGTACGAGATCGGGCCGCGAGGCGCTCTCCACGTCGGATCACCGGAAACCGTCGCGCAGAAGATTGCCCAAACGCTCACGTCGCTCGGGGCGAACCGCTTCGACCTGAAGTACGGCATGGGTGGCCTCTCCCAGGAAGCCCTCATGACGAACATCGAGCTTTACGGCACCGAAGTGATCCCACTCGTCCGTGAGCTCCTCGGTGATCGCGAGCGCCGCTCGCTCGAAGAGCCGACGATAGTCGGGTGAACATGAGCCTGGACCTGGCAGCCCCGGTCGATGCGACCGACCACATCCGGGGCGTGAGCGGAGGGCGGCGGTTGGTCGTGTACGGCGACTTCGAGTGCCCGTACACGGCGGCGGCGACGCGCGAGATCGATCGACTGCTCGAACGCGGCGCCGCCTTCGAGGTCGTGTTCCGATACTTTCCGCTGCGGAGCATCCACCCTCACGCGCAGTCGGCCGCCGAAGCAGCGGAAGCGGCGGCGCGTCAGGATCGGTTCTGGGAGATGCACGACGTCCTGTTCCGCAACCAGATGCAGCTCGAACCGGACGACCTGCGGCGGTTCGCCGAGCGACTCGGCCTGGATATCGATCGATTTGATTCGGACCTGGCGGGCGGTGCCGTCAGGGATCGCATCGAGCGGGATGTAGAGACCGGCATCCAGAGCGGGGTCGATGGGACGCCCAGCCTGTTCGTCGACGGTCGCCGCTACCAGGGACCGCGCGACGCCGAAAGCCTGGCCGTGGCCCTCGGCCTCTGAGCCGACGCTGCCCTGATCGCAACCGGTTCTGAGCGCGGGCCGGGTCCAGGCTAGATCGCGGCGGGTGGGGGATCGTCCGGTGGAACGAGGATGTCGACGATCCCGAATCGGCCCTCGCGCGACGGTCGCGTCGGTGTCCAATCGCGATCCAGCGACCGGTAGGAGCCAGGATCCGCGTCGATGATGCCCATCAGCACCTCCCCGACGATCCGTCCGCCGATGGGACCGAGGCGGTCGCCCTCCTCCAGCGCGGCGGACTCCATGAGGATGTAGAGCCAGAGCGGCGTCTCTCCCTCCCAGCCGCGGCCCGCCAGGCCAACCTGGCTCGCGTCGATCGGTTCGCGCCCCATCCGGCGCGCCAGTGCCTCACCGGAAGGGAGTCCGACCTTCTGCCCCCGACTCAGATCTCGATTGGCCAGCGAGGCGAGCTCCGAGTCACTGCGTGCGCCGGAGACTTCGAATGGCAGGTTGATGAGCGAGGAGGCGAGCCTGCCGTCGATGCGCTTCGCCCGTTGTGCCGCCGGTTGGCCGGGCACATCGAACAGCAGGGTCCAATCCACACGGCGGTCGTGCGCGACCGGTCCGAAGCCGATCAGGTCGGGGAAGATCGGGGCCGGCCCGAACTGTTGGTTCACCCGGTAGCGCTGGCGGATCTGGCCGTGTCCATAGCGGAACGCCGCGTCGGCGAATTCGAGCGGCATGTAGGGGTTGTCCGCCGGTCGGTAGAGTTCGGGCCCCCTGTCGAGCAGTTCGTTGGTCAGATCGCTCCCGATCAGGACCGGCAGGTATTCCCGCAGGATCACCCACTGGTAGTGCCAGCGTGTCGCGAGCCGAGCCCCCTCGAAGAGTTCCGTTTCGGCCGTGCCCTTCGCTCGCAGTCGGTCAACGACGCGGTTATGGAACGCCGCGAAGGCAACGTGCATCTGCGACACGAACAGGTGCGAGTCGTTTCGTGGATCGCCCATCAGGGCGATGCCCTCGTGGTTTCGAGGCACATCAACGTCGTCGGGCCCGAGTAACAGTTTCGCCGGATCTGCCCGCTGGTAGAGGTACGGCGCCCCGATCGGACCGTCGCCGTAGAGGCTCTCGAGATCGGCGCGCGGCGCCCGCGCATTGCGCAGCTCGACGGGATCGGTCCGCTGGCCGAGCGGGGAGCGATCGGCCGTGATGTCGTGGGCGATGAACTGGCCGAAGAACGGCCAGCCCGCAGGCAGGCTGGACTCCGCATCGTCGTCATACGCGGCTCCGACGTCACACATCCCGCCGCGATCACCGAGTCGGAGGAGGTCCGAATCCTGGGCGTCGAGTGCCGGCAGATCCGGGAAAAGGGGCTGGTATCGACCGCCCGCAACAGAGTCCTCCGTGCGACCGGGCGCAAGGCAGTGGTCGTGGGGCACTCCGACCGAGGGTCGCAACCGTTGCGATGGCGGAACCGGGCCTACGGACGACGGATCGTTCTTCGTGAGCGTCATGGTGTCATTGTCACCCACCGGCGCTTATGACCCGGGATCCTGGTCATCGCGCCGGTCCGATCCGAGTGCCGCCGACCCAACGGCCGGCCTGGGCGCCTGATCCGGGCGAGCCTTGCCGGGGCGCGGTTTGCGCACAAGCGGAAGGGTGTCGTCGCGGTTGTGCGCGACCCGCCACCCGACCGCGACGACCAGGGCAAAGAGACCGACGTAGATGGCCCA
>DATHGS010000079.1:0-4197 GCA_035490155.1 Candidatus Methylomirabilota bacterium
GGGCGCATAGACGAGTTGCTCGCGCTGGGTCTCCCGGACTGGCGTGGTCCCGTGCTCCGAGCCCTGATTGCGGACGTCGTCGAGCGAACAACGGCGGAATTGTCCGCCGACGACCGAGCGACGCTCCGCGAGTTCGTCGCCGAATTGCCGCACCGATTCGACCGCGTCGCCGAGTACGGAATACCCGACACGATCGTCCACGGCGACTTCGGCCCGGGCAACCTCCGAGGAGACGATCGGGCGCTCGTCGTACTCGATTGGGGCGACAGCGGCGTCGGCAATCCCCTCCTCGATCAGCCGGCGATGTTCGATCGGGCGCCGTTCGAGGCGGTCGAACCCCTGCGGGATCAATGGGCTGCCGAGTGGGAAGCGGCGGTGCCGGGCTCGGACCCGCGGCGCACGGCCCGACTGCTCGCGCCGGTCGCGGCGGCACGGCAAGCCGTCATCTATCGGAAGTTCCTCGACAACATCGAGCCGTCGGAGCATCCCTACCACCGCGCCGACCCGTCGAACTGGCTGGCCCGCGCCGCGGAGCTCGTTCGGGCCGAGACGAACGCGACCTGAACCCGCCCTAGACCCCGGGGTCGATCAATCGATCCTCTTGCATCGGCACCGGGCCTGCGACCACGAGGGTGCCCGGCGGGGATGGGATCCATCGTGGCATCCGGATGATGCCGGCGAGCGGATTGCGAGCATCGAAGAAGACCATCACGATCGACGCCCGGTCGTGGGCCAGCCAGCGCATCCACTCCCAGAGGAAGGCGGCGGCATCCGGTCGGTCCTCCGCAAACCACAACCCGTTGACCACGACCCGCTTCATCACGCCGTCCCTCGGCACGATGCGAAGGACGACGTTCGCGAGCCTGAGCGGTATCGCGACGCTGACGACCTGGGACGACAGGAGCAGCCCTTCCTCGACAAACCCCGCGCCGGCGAGGAGGTTCCCGCGCCGGTCAACGACGACGGGGTATTCGCGAAACTGGAAGCCGAACGGCGCGTGCGCGCGCCAGGCAGAGATCGAGGCGGCCGATTCGGGCGAGTAGAGGTTGTATTCGTCGTGGAAAGCATTCCGACGAGTCGCGATCTCCTCGAGGTCGTGCTCTTCGGCGGGCCGGACATCCAAGCCGGAGGGAGACGGTGGCGACTTGCTACGCGGCTTCTTCACGACAGCCACCACTCGGTCGAAACGCTGGCTCGCCCAGCTCTGCATCGTCCGCTGTGATGCGACGTTGCCCGGCTGGGTACCGGCGTAGATGACAACGTCGTTGCCGTACCGCTCACGTGCCGTCCCCACAAGCCACGCGGTGAGCCGCGATGCGAGACCTCGACGCCGGTAGCCTGGATGGACACTCAGGCTGTAGAGATACGCCGACGGTCGGATCGCGCCCTCGAACCAGCACTGGGCGAACGACATCAGGCAGAGACCGACGAGCCCCGGGTGATCCGCGGCCTCCGCGACCACTCCGATTGTTCCAGGGCGCAACGCGAGGAGGGTGTCGTACGCGTCGCGCTCGAATCGCGAGTGCATCGAGACCATGCCGGTCTCGGGCGTCTGTTCGCCCAGCGCCGCAAGCGCCTGCCCATCCGCGTGCACCATCGGCCGGAGCGTGAACGTGGTGTCATCCGCCATACCCCGCAGCGTAACGACCGCAACAAGCGATGTTCGCGACGATGAGTTTCGGGATTGGTGGCAGTCTCATCTGCGAAAAGGACAACATGGCGACGCGCGAGGAGATCGGTATGACGAAGGTGGCCGCGGGAATCACGACGTCGGTCGACGGCTACATCACCGGCCCCAACGATGGGCCCGAACGAGGGCTCGGCGAGGGGGGCGAGCGGTTGCACTACTGGGTGTTCGGCGGCCCGTGGACGTACGCGAAGCCGGGTCGCGGCGAGCCGACCGGGGCCGACAAGGAATACCTGGACGGCGAGATGGCAAACATGGGGGCCGTTGTCGGCGGACGGGGGACGTTCGAGAGCGCCGCCGCATGGGGTGGGACCAACCCATGGCCGGTCCCGTTCTTCGTGGTGACCCATCGGCCCCAGGATGAGCCGACGGACGCGGGATTCACGTTCGTCGACGGACTCGAGACCGCCATCTCCAGGGCACGGTCCGCCGCCGGCGACAAGGACGTCCACCTGATGGGCGGCGCCGACGTCATCCGCCAGGCACTCCGCGCGGGTTACCTCGACGAGCTCTCGGTGTCGATCGCGCCGGTCGTGCTCGGCGCTGGCAAACGGCTCTTCAACGGGTTCGACAAGTCGGTCGATCTCGAGCTCATTCGGACGTTCAGCTCGCCCCTCGCCACCCATATCAGGTACCGGGTCGTCCGCTGACGTCGGACAACGTACCGTTCGTCCACAAAGGGAGAACAAGGTGTCCAGCGAAGCTGCGCGAGAAATCCTGGTTCGTGGCGCTCGGGCTATCGCCCATTCCGACCCCGGACAGGGCCTGGACAATCTGCTCGCCGTGATCGCCGAGCAGCTCGACGTCGAATCGGCGGTGATCGTCGTCGTCGACGCGCCGGATCAGCTGAGGATCGTCGCCTCGACCGGACTAGCCGAGCCGGCCATCGCCGGGCTCGCCGAGGCGCTCCGGAATCCCGCCCACCCGATCGCGAGAACCGTCGGCGACCCGGGTCCGTCGTTCGACGTGCTACCGACCGCGCCCGGCGGTCCCGCTCTCCGGAGCCACCTGCCGCTCGCGGTCGCGCGCGGCAGTTCGGAAACGGTCCTGGGCGTCCTTGCTCTCGCTCATCATCGCCCGCTGGATGCGGAGTCGCGACAGCTGCTCGAGGCCGCGGCAGATCTCGCGGCGATCGCAATCGAACGTTGAAGCGGCCCGTTTGACCAGCCCGCCGACGGACTCTATCGTTGCGCAGGCAACGACCGCAATTCCGTCTGGAGCGAGCACCTTGAGTCCCGTAACGGCGACGACGAGCGATCTTCTCGAGCGGGTCGCCTCGATCCTTCGATCGCGAAATATCGACGTCACGATTGTCGACACGGCCGATCAGGCTCGCGCCGTGGTTCTGGCTCTCATCCCCGAGGGCTCCCAGGTCCACTCGGGCAAGTCCAAGACGCTCGAAGACGTCGGCCTGTACGCGGAGCTGGTGGAGAGCGGCCGATATGACGCCCTTCGCCCAAAGCTGTACGCGATGGACCGCGCCACCCAGGGAGCCGAGATGCGGCGACTCGTCGCGGCGCCGGACTTCATGCTCGGCAGCGTCGCCGCCCTGACCGAGGACGGCGCGCTCGTCGCGGCCTCCGCGACCGGAAGCCAGCTCGGGCCGTATGCGGCGACCGCCGGCCGGGTCATCCTCGTCGTCGGCAGCCAGAAGATCGTGCCCGACCTGGATGCCGCGCTGCGGCGGATTCGCGAGGTCGTCTTCCCGTGGGAGAACGCCCAGGTCCAGGCCCGGCTGGGCGTAGATACGATTCTCGAGAAAGTCCTCATCATGTACGGCGAGTGGACGGCCGGGCGAACGACCGTCGTCCTGGTGCGGGAGCCTGTCGGTATCTGACGCCTGCGTATGTTCTGGAGGCTCCGATGGCGGAATCGGTCGTTGGCAGGGTCATCCGGAACATCGGGATTGTCGCTCTCGCTTTGTCGGTAGTCTCGTGTTCGAGCGCGATCGCGCGGCCGAGTGTCACGCCCGCTGTGACCCCGGTCGCAAGCAGCGCGTCAGCGGGTGATCCAGTCATCGCGGCCGCCGGCGACATCGCCTGTGGCCCGACCGCCGACAAAGGCGCGCCCGCCAACTGCGACGAGGCCGCGACCGCCGCGCAGATCCTCGCGCTCAAGCCCGCGGCGGTCATCACGCTCGGCGACAACCAGTACGAGAGCAACACCGCTGACCAGTACGCGGCTGTCTTCGACAAGACGTGGGGTCAGTTCAAGGAGCTGATCCATCCGACGATCGGCAACCACGAGTACCTGACCCCCGGCGCCGCCGGCTATTTCGGCTACTTCGGCGCGGCCGCGGGCGATCCGACAAAGGGCTACTACAGCTGGAACCTCGGTGCCTGGCACATCGTCGTCCTGAACTCCGAGTGCAGCCATGTCGGAGGGTGCTCATCTGGATCTCCCCAGGAGGTCTGGCTGACTGGGGACCTCGCCGCCAACCCCACTGCCTGCACCCTCGTCACCTGGCACGAGCCCCGATGGTCCTCCGGCGAACACGGCGACGCCGTCCA
>DATHGS010000080.1:0-2045 GCA_035490155.1 Candidatus Methylomirabilota bacterium
CGAGCCAGGCGAGGACGACGCCGAGCACCGATCCCGCGAGGAGCCCGACCGCGAGCAGGAAGATGCTCTCGATCGACAGCCACAACGCCAGCTGGCCGGTCGACAGCCCCAGCGCCCGGAGGAGCGCGAACTCGGCGATCCGCTGGCTCGTCGAAACGGTCGAGCTCACCAGGAAGCCGATCCCGGCGAACAGCATCGCCGCGACGGAACCGAGCCCCAGGATCCCGATGAGACCCAGCGGGACGGGGTCGGTCGACAGGCTCCTGGCGAGCTCATCTCGGCCGATGACGGTCCGCGCCGAGGCGGAAGGCTGGCGGAGTCGATCGAGGACGGCCGGGGCCTGCCCCGGCTCGACGCTCAGCCACCACTCGTCGGCCTGGCGCGTCTGGCCGGTAGCCGCGAACTGGATCGCGTCGTACGCCGCGAGGTCGGTGACGACGAACGGCACCGCCGGATCAAGCGGCGCGAACTGGTCGGTCGCCGCGACGATCCTGATCTGGACCGGGACGCCGAGGCTCGAGACCAGGAGGCTGTCGCCGACCGCATTCCCGGTCTGGGTCAGAAAGGACGTTGACGCGATCGCCGGCAGGGCGACGTTATCGGGCAGCCCAGCCCCGAGCCGGAACGTGGTCGTCCCGAAGCCGGCCTCTCCGCCGGGGATTGGTCGGTCATGGCTGATGAAGACGCGGCCGGGCTCTTCGGGCGTCGGCGTGAAGGCGACGTCCTTCTGCGCGTCGATCTGGCGCCAGAGCCAGCCGGGCGCCCGCGGATCGACCGGCACCGTCGTCCAGCCGGCGTCGCCCGCGACGGCCGAGGAGGCCTCTACCGAGCCGAGGGTGACGGAACCGAAGACCCCCACCTGATCGGTGACATCGATGACGAGCTCGATCGCGCCGAGGTGGAGCGGCCCGGTCGGGCGGAGAGTTCCGTCACCGACGTCCACGGTGAGATCGACGATCGGGATGATGAGACGTTGACGGGCCGTCGTCAGCGTGCCGCTCACGGTGGCCGTCCGGAACAGCCGGCCATCGGCATCCGCGAGGATGGCACCGACGCTCAGAGTTCCGGACGCCTGGCTGAGGACCGCCCGGGTCGGCTGCTCCGCAAACAGATCCTCGGCCTCTAGTGCCGGATCGACCGTCACCGCCAGCCGCTCCGTCCCGCTCGCGAGCGCAAGCGTCGGGATCTTCGGTCGAACGGGTGCGAGGCTCGCGAGGAGGGATGTCGCCGAGGGCGAACCCAGCGTCGCGACCTGCTGGTTGAGGACGTCGCCGACCGTCGCAGGGTCGAGCCCGACCAGCCGGCCGTCGCGAACCGTCCGGCCGAGGTCGAACGGGGCGGTCACTACCGGTGACGCCTCGCGGACGCCGGGGATCGATCGATAGAGCGGCCCGGCAGCCCAGGTCGGCAGGCTGCTGTAGTCCGCGGCAACGACCCGGACGTCGGCCGCGGCCTGATACGTCGCCTGATCCGCCTGCGACCGGCCCCACGTCGCGGCGTGAGCTGCGGCCAGCGTCCCGAGCGCGGCCGCGAGCATCAGGAGGAGCGCGGCCCGCGTGTAGCGCAACGGGCGACGAGCGAGTTGCCGCCCTCCAAGCGACCCGACGAGTCCCCGGCCGCGGACGAGCAGCCGCTCACCGATCTCCGCGATCCGCGGCACGACACGCAGCGCGAGGACGGCCCCGCCCACCAGCCCGATCGCCGGCGCGGCGACGAGCAGCGGATCGAGCCCGAGCGTCCCGCGCGCATTCCGCGTCAGTGGCGCGCCGTACAGTCGCAGCTGCCAGAGCGCGACCGCCGCAACGGCCACGAGCGCGAGGTCGAGCCCGAGTCGTTGCGGCAGCGTCGTCCGCGCCTGGCGCCCCTCGGCCGCTCGAGCGCCGGCCGGGCTGGCCGATACGAACAAGGTTGGCAGGGCCAACGCGACGATGCAGGCGAGACCCGCCAGGGCCGCCACGACGAACGCCGAGACACCGATGGCCGCCGAGCTCGCGATCCCCAGTCCTGCCGCCGGGCCGACGGTCCCGAGCAGGGCGACAACCCCC
>DATHGS010000081.1:0-2056 GCA_035490155.1 Candidatus Methylomirabilota bacterium
CGCCGATTTCCTGGGCCCGCCCGATCAGCTGCTCGAGGGCGACCGCACGGGATGCGCGGCCCGACACGAACGGGTGGTTCGTCAGCATGAACAGCCCGCTGTCCTCGACGAGCGCCTCCAGCTCGAGGGTCCAGCGGGCGAGGACGTCGGCGGGGCTCGAGATCACGCCCGAGCCGGTGATCCCGGGCAGGTAGTTGTACGACTCCCAGTCATCGAGCGACCAGTGACCGGGCAGCTCGATGAGCGTCGGCGCGCCGGGCTCCGCCGAGGTGGCCAGGACGTACGGGTGATCGGCATCCATCAGGCCTGAGTCGTAGACGAAACCGTGACGGGCAAGGATCGCCGGCGTCTCGTACGTCAGCTCCCAGGTCGGCCCGCGGTAACCGCTCGGGCGGACTCCGAGGATCTCGTCGAGAGAGGCCAGCCCGCGCAGGAGGCGCGCCTCCTCGATGGCCGGGGTCGCGCCGTGGGCGCCCTCGTGGAGGTAGCCGTGGTGGGCGATCTCGTGGCCGGCGTCGCGGATCGAGCGGCAGATCGCCGGCCAGCGCTCGGCGCTGTAGCCGGGGATGAAGAATGTCGATCGGATGCGGCGGCGATCGAGGACGCGAAGGATGCGGGCGATCCCCGTTCGAGCCCCGTACGCCTGGTGGCTCATCACGTCGAGCCAGGCCGCGCTCTCAGGGTACTCGTAGAGGATCGGGCTCTCCGCATCGACGTCGAACGTGAAGCATGCGGCGGCCCGGATGCCGTCGGGCCAGTGGAAGCCGGGCGGCATGGGCAGCCGCCAGTCGATGGTCTCGGTCATCGATCGGTCTCGATCAACCGTCGGACCTGCGGAGCCCGACGCGCGGGGCGCCACGGAGTCCGGCGAGGCAGCCGCCGCCCATTACGGATCATCCGCGGGGTGGAGTGGCTGTCTCAGGACGACCGGGTCGCCGAGCCACGAGGCGGCCGGCGTTGCCCAGTACCTCGCCATCGACTCGAGGCGCGTGGCATAGGTCGCACGGGCGGCCTTGAAGACCGGCCATGCCTGGTCACGATCCTCGAGCGTGTAGCCGGCCTCCTCGAGCCGATCGCAGGCAGCATCGAAGTCGGATCGGTCGAGACTGGTGGGCTGACCCGCGCGGAAACCGATATTGAAGATGTCCTCGACAAGGTGCGCGCCCACCCGCTTGAACAGCTTCGCCTCGCCCCGCGGCACCTCGCAGATCGTCGTCAGCACCAGGCTGGCCGCATCGAGGACCGTCCCAAGAGCGCTGATCCAGGACAGGTTGTCGTGACTCGATCGAAAGAAGCCGAGCAGCGGGTAGGCGACGTGAGAGTCGAGCACCTCGACCGCCCAGCGCTCCCAGTCGATGAACAGCTCCGGAAGCCGCCCGACGAGACTGAGTTGGGCGTACGTCTCCAGGAGGGCGACGGCCGACGGCGGGGCGCCGGCCGCGGCCTGCAGCGCGACGACCTGCATCTCCCGGCGCTGGTAGGAGCCATAGAGGGAGAACAGGAACGTCACGACGAGGGCGACGACCCCGAGGCCGGTGATCGCGGCGGTGGTGATGATGATCCTCGCCGGCGCGCCGACTGCCACGAAGTCGCCGAAGCCGAGGGTCAGGACGGAGGTGGCGGCAAAGTAGAGGGCGCTGCCGAGGCTGGCCGGGACGGGCTGGAGCTCATCGCGCAGCGCGTACATGATCAGGCCGTAGCCGAGGATCAGGGCGACGAGCCAGGCCGCGAGGAGGGTCACGGTCATGGCCGGCGCGAAGAGCCCGAGGATCCTGTCGTAGGACCTGTTTGGTCGTCGATTCCGGATGGCTGTCAGGCCGCGCCACGAACCGCGGATGATGTACCGGCCGATCCGGAACCAGCCGGGCGTCGGGCGCGGAACGACAACCGTCTCGAACAGGTCCCAGAAGGTGAGCGCGAGCAGGAACAGGCCCACGGCAAAGGCGACGACTTCCATCGGCTGTCGATCATCCCACGCCGAAGCCACATTCGGTTGACCTGTGGCGCGACCCGGTCGGGCTCGGGCTGGCACACTGCATATGCATGCGCCCGCTGC
>DATHGS010000082.1:0-5825 GCA_035490155.1 Candidatus Methylomirabilota bacterium
GACGGTCCATGACGACCTCTCCCAGCTTTGAGCTCCCACCCTGACCGGTGGCGATCGGACGGTTGGCACCGCGTGTCTTGGTCCCGTCCCCGCGTCGTCTGTGTGTGGGAGCTTCGGTCTCGCAGTACGAGCTCAGGATAACCGCCATCGCTAGACTGCGGCTCATGCCGCCCATACCCGCCGCGCGGTCCCGCGCCTCGAACCACCCAGCGGGGTTTGAGCCGATCCTGCGCGGCCGTCTCGTCTACCTCCGACCCGCCGAGCGCGACGATATCCCTCTCTTCGTCCGGTGGTTATCGGACGCGCGAACGACCGGCTATCTCGCCTCCCGAAGCCCGATCGGCACGGCGATGGAGGAGCGCTGGTTCGAGGAGCTCCTCGACCACCACGGCCGAGACCGCTGGTTCTTCGTGATCTGCCGCCTCGAGGACGACCGGCCGGTGGGCTCGCTCGACCTTCGAGACATCGGCCCGACGAGCGGCGGCGCCGGCCTGGGGATCGTCATCGGCGATCCGGCCGATACGTCGCAGGGCTACGGCTCCGACGCTCTCCGCGTCCTCCTCGACTTCGGTTTCGGCGAGCTGCGGCTCGAACGGATCTGGCTCGAGGTCTTCGACTTCAACGAGCGGGCACGTCACGTCTACGAGCGACTGGGGTTCGTCCACGAGGCGACGTTTCGCCACGCAGTCTTCCACGGCGGTCGCTATCTCGACCTGCAGCGGATGGCGATCCTGCGCGAGGAGTGGGCGGAGCGGCCCGCGACGACCAGCCGCGCGTAGGTCGCCCTGGCGGTCGCTGCGACGTTCGTATCGGGCGACCGCGTTGGGGAGGCCCCGCCGGGCCACCGGCGTGAATCGGGGCCGGCTGGGACAATGCCCGCAGAGGATCTCAGGGGAGGACATCATCAAGGCATCAATGAGCCGCCCGCCCCGACGACCAGTCGCCGGCGCAGCCGCGACTACCGTTCTATGCCTCCTGATCGCCGCCTGCAGCCCCGCAGCGGTTCCGAGCGCGTCGCCGGCGTCAAGCGCGACGCCGACCCAATCGACCGCGACGGCTTCGCCGCTTACCAGCAGCGCCCCGCCGAGCGCCCCGAGCACGCCGTCGGCGACACCCGCCGGGACCTCGGCCATCGTCGCCTGCACGCCCGCAGATATCGTCGCGACGGCCGGACCGCTGGGCGGAGCGGCCGGCAGCCGTGGTGCCGACATAGCCGTCGGCGCCTCGGGCGCCGCATCGTGTCAGCTGCCGACGTCACCCGTGGTCGCGCTGGCCGACCCATCGGGAAGAGTCCTGCTCAATAGTCATCTCCCGGTGGGAGCCGATGGACCCGTGCTGTCGGCCGGCGCATCGTTCTCGTTCTCGTTCCAGCTGAGCAATTGGTGCGACCAGTCGGCGGCGATGCCGCTCGATGTCCTGCTTGCCCTTGGGAGCGGCTCCGTCAAGGTCGCTGGCCTGAGCTTGGCGTCAGCCGACCTGCCGCCGTGCAATGGCCCAGGCCAACCGGCGGTCCTGTCCACGACTGAGTGGCTGCAACGCTAGGCGCCGATCCGTCCAGCCGCTGAGTACTGCCACTGGCTGGCTCGATGGGACTGGTCCGGTCTGGCCCCTTCCGGTGATGTTCCGGGTTGACGGCCCATGAGACGCTGGGCCTCCCCAGACCCGAGGTGTCATGCCCGTCACAGCCCGCCGTCCCGCGCCCCGAGTTAGGCCCGCCTATCTCATACCCATCGCGATGCTCCTGGCGATCCTCTCGTCAGCCGTCATCTCGATCGCCGCCCCGACCGACGTCTTCGGCGCCACGACCACCAAGGCAGCCGCGTGCAGCGGCGTCAATCTGCGCAGGAGCGCCAGCACCAGCGGCGCAATCCGGACGACCATCGCGGCTGGCACCAAGGTGACCGTGGTCGCAACGGTCAGCGGCGGTTCCTGGCGGCTGACATGCGCCGGGCGGACCGCCTCCGGCAGCACGTGGTATCGGATCAGCGCGATCAATGGCAAATCGGTCACGTCGCTTTACGGGCTGACCTACCTGTACTCGGCGACCGGCCTGTTCAAGGCCGTGACCACTACCACCGTTGCCACGACGACGACCAAAGTGGCGGCTTGCAGCGGCGTCAACCTCCGCAGGAGCGCGAGTACGACCGCTGGAATCCGGACGACCATCAAGAGCGGGACCAGGATCACCGTCGTCGCAACGGTAAGCGGGGGCTCGTGGCGCGTGACCTGCGCCGGCAGGACCGTCTCCAGCAACAAGTGGTATCGGATCAGCGCGATCAACGGCAGGTCCGTCAGGTCGCTCTACGGGCTGAGCTACCTCTACTCGGCGACCGGTTCCTACAAGGCCGTGACGACGACCGTGACTCCGGCACCGGCTCCCACACCGACACCGATACCGACGCCGACGCCGACGCCGGCGCCGATTGGGCCAACCGAGGGGATCGACGTCAGCCACTGGCAGGGAGTGATCGACTGGCCGACCGTCAGTGCGGCCGGCAAGCGATTCGCCTTCATGAAGGCCGACGAGGCTGCCGACTTCATCGACGCGACCTATCTGACCAACCGGGCCCAGGCCAACGCCGCCGGTCTCCATGTCGGTGCCTACCATTTCGCCCAGCCCGATATCTCAACGGACGACGCCGTCAACGAGGCCGAGCACTTCCTGGCCGCAGCCCAGCTCGTGAGCGGCGACCTGCTGCCGGTCCTCGACCTCGAAATCACCGGCGGCTTGACCACGACCCAGCTCCAGGACTGGGTTCGGACCTACATGGAACGGATCTACGCCCGGACGGGGCTCCGCGGCGTGATCTACATCTCGCCCGCGTTCTGGGCGAAGTACGCCGGCGACACGACCTGGTTCGCCGACAACGGCTACAAAGTGCTGTGGATTGCTCACTGGACGACCGCGATCGAACCCACCGTCGCCGCCGCGGACTGGGGTGGGCACGGTTGGACCTTCTGGCAGTACACGTCGAGTGGGACGGTGCCTGGCATCAGCACTCGAGTCGATCTCGATCGCTACGTCGGAACCGACTTCACGGACGTGCTCATCCCGTAGGTCCTGCAGCGGACGGCGATCCCGTCGTTATGCCGCTGGCTCATAGGATTTGCGACGATCGCGCTGGACCCTCAGCAGACCTGGGACGCGCCACGCTCGAACACGAGCCGTTCGTGCGCAGGGTTGAGCGTGTTCGGCCCGATTCCTATGAGTGAGGCGAATATCTCGGGTGCGTGAGTAAGGCCTAGCGGTCGCTGCGGAGCTCGTATCGGGCGATCGCCTTGAGCAGCCGATCAACCGCGTCGAGGAACGGCTCCGTCAGCGAGGCCGGCAGCGCGTCGCGAACCGAGTCCTTCGGGCCGTAGGCCGCCCGGGCCCGCATCGCGGCGGACCGGATGTCGCGAATGTCGCCGTCGCGGAAACGGTCCGGCAGGGGCGTGAGGTAGGCCTCCCAGCGGGAGAACCCGAGGGAGCTGGCGGCCGCCAGCAGCAGATCCGCCTGCCGCGCGGCGACGAGGGCGGCGTCGTCGATCGCCGGTATCTCGTGGCGAGGCGGGCCGAACCAGGCGGTCCCCCGGCTGGCGTCGGTCGTCATGAGCGCTCAGGCATCCGGGGCGGCGATGACGAGCGGCAGGCGCTTGCGCTCCGAGCCGTTGACGAGGATCCGGAATGAGTAGTCGCCAGCCGACGGAAAGGTCACGTTCCACAGGTCGATCGAGAAGGTCAGGATATTGTCGCGCCCGTCGTGCGCACCGCGAGCGACGAGGCTGCCAGCGCCACCAGCGACCTCGCCGCCGTCCGGGTCGAGCAGGACAAACCGGATCTCGTGCTCGTGCTCCGTCTCGGGCGAGGTAACGAGCAGCCCGACCACGAGGGCGATGTGCGGGTGACGAAGGGGGAAGTCCCGCCCGCCGATCCGGGCAATGCCGCCGCCCAGAACGTGGAACTTCTGGCCGGGCGCCGTCTCGGCGGCGTCCGCCAAGAAGGCATACTCGATCTCAGGCACGACGCCCAGCCGCGGCGGCGCGCTTGCGGGTGGGGGCGATGCGAATCGTCGACGGCGCGGGGCCGCGCCCGTGGCCGTTCGTCCGGCCCGACGCCTCGGCGAAGGTCACGTCGCTGAGCGGCACGAGCGGCTCGCCGCGCAGGACCCTCGCCAGGTACTCGCCGGTCGCCGAGCCCTCGGTCGCGGCGACCTTCTCGGGTGTCCCCTCCGCGATGATCAGGCCGCCCCGCGCGCCACCCGCCGGCCCGAGGTCGACGATCCAGTCGGCCGTCTTGATGACGTCGAGGTTGTGCTCGATGACGAGGACCGTGTTGCCGCCGTCGACGAGCCGATGCAGGACCTCGAGGAGCTTCTCGACGTCGGCGAAGTGAAGCCCGGTCGTCGGCTCGTCGAGGACGTACAGCGTTCGGCCGGTCGCCCGCCGCGACAGCTCGGTCGACAGCTTGACCCGCTGCGCCTCGCCACCCGAGAGCGTCGTCGCCGGCTGACCGAGATGAACGTAGCCAAGCCCGACGTCGACCATCGTTTGGAGCTTCATCTTGACGTTCGGAACAGCTGAGAAGAAGTCGTTCGCCTCCGAGATCGTCATCTCGAGGACGTCGGCGATCGACTTGCCCTTGAAGTGGATCTCGAGGGCCTCGCGGTTGTAGCGCTTGCCCTTGCAGACCTCGCACGTGACGTACACGTCCGGCAGGAACTGCATCTCGATCTTGAGGATCCCGTCGCCCTTGCAGTTCTCGCAGCGACCGCCCTTGACGTTGAAGCTGAAGCGCCCCGGGCCGTAGCCGCGGACCCGCGACTCCGGGACCCCGGCGAACAGCTCGCGGATCGGGGCGAACAGGCCGGTGTACGTCGCCGGGTTGGAGCGCGGCGTCCGCCCGATTGGGCTCTGGTCGATCTCGATGATCTTGTCGATGTTCTCGGCGCCCTTCAGCGAGTCGAAGGCGCCGACCGGCTCGCGTGAGCCGTTCAACTCACGAGCCAGCGCCCGATACAGGACGTCCGTGACCAGCGTCGACTTGCCGCTGCCCGACACGCCCGTGATCGCCGTGAACGTCCCGAGCGGCACCGTAAAGTCGATATTTCGGAGGTTGTGCTCCCGCGCGCCCTTGACGATGAGCTTCTTCAGGCTGCCCCTGCGTCGCTTTGCCGGGATCGGCACCGACCTCTCGCCGCGGAGGTATGCGCCGGTGATCGAGCGCGGCTCGGCGAGGAGGTCGTCGAGCGTCCCGTTGGCAATGATCTCGCCGCCGTGCTCCCCTGCCCCGGGCCCGATGTCGACGACCCAGTCGGCCGTCCGGATCGTCTCCTCGTCGTGCTCCACGACGAGGACGGTGTTGCCGAGGTCGCGCAGCCGGGTGAGCGTCGCAATGAGCTTGGCGTTGTCGCGCTGATGGAGCCCGATCGAAGGCTCGTCGAGGATGTAGAGGACGCCCATCAACGTCGTCCCGATCTGGGTCGCCAGGCGAATCCGCTGGGCCTCGCCACCCGACAGGCTGACGCTCGTCCGATCGAGGGCAAGGTAGTCGAGACCAACGTCGACGAGGAACCCCAGCCGGGCGGAGATTTCCTTGAGCAGCTGATACGCGATCGTCCGCTCGCGCTCGCTCAGGACCTTGGGCAGCTTCGCCGCCCAGTCGAGCGCATCCGTGATCGACATCACTGAGATGTCCCAGATGTTCTTGTCGTCGACGGTCACCGCCAGGATCTCGGGCTTGAGCCGCTTGCCGCCGCAGACCGGGCAGGGCCGGGTGACCATGTACTTCTCGAGCTCGGTCTTGATGTACTCGGAGTCGGTCTCGCGGTAGCGCCGCTCGAGGT
>DATHGS010000083.1:0-8829 GCA_035490155.1 Candidatus Methylomirabilota bacterium
GTGGGCCGCGATCATCGTCGCCGATACCGTCGTGGCCGCCCAGCCGCCCGCCTCGAGGGCAACTGCAAGACTCGGCCTGGCGGCCTTCCGGACCGTGCCCGACGGGACATTTGCGAGGGTCTCAAGGTCGGCGTCGGACAGGCCGACGAGGAAGTGGCCGTCACGGATGGCGATCGTCGCCGGGATCGCGCCGGCGGCCCGGACTGCTGCCTCGGAGGCACGTGCGACCTCGACGTTTGCCGGGTACGGCAGGCCGTGGCTGATGAGCGTCGACTCGAGGGCGACAACGGGCCGGCCGGCCCGCAGCGCGTCGGCGAGCTCCGCTGCGACGACGAGGCGGTCGAGGACGGATGCGGCTGCAGGCGGGGGCATCGGCGAAGGGTAGCGCGACGAGCGCACTACCAGTCGATTTGTGCCGGGTTGCGTCGGTGGTCATGATCGGCACATGACGAACCACACCCGCGCCCCTCGGCTGATCGCCATCCTTGCCGCAGTCCTGGTGGCGCTCGTCGTGCCGCCGGCGTCGGCCGCCGCCAGCCAGTTCCCGTCCGGTTACCAGGGCTATCACACGTACGCGGAGCTCACGGCGGACGTGGCGGCGACGGCCGCGGCCCACCCCGACATCGTGTCGCGGTTCTCGATCGGGAAGAGTTACCAGGGCCGCGATATCTGGGCGGTGAAGATCTCCGACAACGTCACCCTCGACGAGAACGAGCCGGAGGTCCTCTACGACGGCGGGACCCACTCCGACGAGCACATGGGCGTCGAGATGACGCTCCACATCATGCACTGGCTCGTGAACGGGTACGGAACGGACCCGCGGATCACGAACATCGTCAACAACCGCGAGATCTACATTGTCTTCGAGGTGAATCCGGACGGCGCCGAGTACGACATCAGCGGCGGCCGGTTCCACTTCTGGCGGAAGAACCGCCAGCCGACGCCCGGTACGAGGGCCATCGGCACCGACCTCAACCGGAACTTTGGCTACCGTTGGGGGCTCGAGGGCAACACCAGCAGGAATCCCTTCGCGATTACGTATCGCGGCCCGAGGGCCTTTTCGGCGCCGGAGACACGGGCGATGCGGGACTTTCTGGCCAGTCGCGTCGTCAACGGCCGGCAGCAGATCCGGACAGCGATCACGTTCCACGAGGCCGGCCGGCTCGTCATGTGGCCGTATGGCTACAGCTACGTCGACATCCCGCCCGACATGACGCGGGACGATCACGCCGCCCTCGTGGCGATCGGCCGGCACATGGCGGCGACCAACGGCTATCGCCCCGAGCAGGCGAGCGACCTCTACCTCACGAGCGGCACGACCCGCGATTACGAGTACGGCGTCTACCGGATCTTCAGCTACACCTTCGAGCTGTCGAACCGCGACTACCCGAACCAGTCGTGGATCGCCCCCGAGACGGGCCGCAACAAGGAGGCCGTCCTCTACCTCGCTGAGCGGGCCGGCTGCCCCCTCAGCATCCTCGGGGCGACGATCCGGGCCGCGCGCTGCGGCGCGTTCGACGACGACCTCGAGGTCGCTCGCGGCTGGGTCGTCAACCCGGACGGGACCGATACAGCCGTGTCCGGGCAGTTCTCAAGGGCCGATCCGCGGGCAACGACGTCGAGCGGCCCGAAGCAGCTCGGCAACGTGCCGTCCGGCGTGAAGGCATTCGTGACCGGCGCGCTCGCGGGACTCTCCGCGAATGCGAACGACCTCGACGGCCTGACGACCGTCCGTTCCGCCCCAATCGACCTGCCGGTGAGCACCGGCCAGAAGCTGACGTTCCGGTACGTCTTTGCCCACGATGGGCATTCGTCGGTGGCCGATCGGTTTGCGGCGATCATCGAGGATTCGACCGGCGCTCAGACCACCGTCTTCCTCCGGACGGGTGCGCCCTCGGATCTTGACGGCGTTTGGCGGGCCGCTTCCGTGTCGCTGGACCCATGGGATGGAACGACGATCCGGATCCGTTTCCAGGCGGCCGATGGCGGCCCGAACAACCTGGTCGAGGTCGAGGTCGACGACGTCCGCGTAACGCGGCCGAGCTGAGAGTGGCGTCAGCGCTCGCAGCGAGCGCGGCGCAGGAATCCACACATCGGCTGGCGATGCCGTTCTTTGCATAGTGCTGGAAGGTGATGCCATCAACGGCATCGCCAGCGGCGCAGCCTTGGCGACGGCGGGGTCCGCGCTCAACCGAACGGCAGCTCCGGTGACTCGCCCGTGAGCTGTCGGGCGGCCGCCCGGTGGCCGGCCAGCGCTGCCCGGCGGAGGGCCGCCGGTCGAAGCCGCCCGTCGGGCGGCGTGGCGGTGAACGCGGCGAGGAAGCCAGCGTCGAAGGCGTCGCCGGCACCCGTCGTGTCGGTCGCGGCCAACGCCGGGGTCGCGACCTCGAAGCGGAGCGCGGCGACCATGCCGCGGGCGAGGAGCGTCGCGCCACCCGCTCCCCGCTTGACGACCGCCAGGGGCGCCGCATCGAGAAGCCCGGTCAGGGCGTAGCCGCCGAGAAACGCCTCGGCCTCGCCGGCGGTCGAGAAGAGGAGATCGGGAGCGGCCTCCTCGACGAGCCGCCTGGCCGCCCGCCGGCCCTGGGCGAGGAGCGGCCCCGCGGACGCCAGGTCGAGGCTGACCAGCGCGCCGTGGCCGCGAGCAAGCTCGATCGCCCGCCGGCCGGCGTCGCCGAGCGGCGACCCGATGAGCGAATACGCTGGCAGATGAAGCAGGTCGACGGCGAACCAGTCGGCCTGCAGGTCGGTCGGCCGCAGCTCGTCGGCCGCCCCGCGATCCGCGACGAACGAGCGCTCGCCACCGACCATCACGACGACGCCGATTCGGCCGGTCGGCTTGCCGGACACTCGGCTCGCATGAACCGTCACGCCATCGTGCCGCAGCGATTCGACGAGCGCCCGCCCGATCGGGTCACGGCCGACGGCCGTCACGAGCGTCGACCGCACGCCCAGCCGAGCCAGCCAGCGGGCACAGCTCGCCGCGGATCCGCCCTGGCGGAGGGCGACCTTGCCCGGGACGTCGGTGCCGCGCACGAGGCGGCGCGCCGGCATGATCACAGCGTCCAGCATGAGGTCGCCGAGAACCGCGATTCGCGGACCTTTTGGGCGGCGGCGCGGCACCGGTCGAGGCATCGTCGCAGGATAGCCCGACGGCTCATCGCGCCTACAATGGCCGAACTTCACCGAAGGTCCTGCCCGGAGCCTGCCCACCATGACCCTCGCTACCGAAACGCTCGACCAGCTGGCCATCGACACGATCCGGACCCTCTCGATCGACGGCGTCCAGAAGGCGAACTCCGGTCATCCCGGGGCCCCGATGGGCGCCGCTCCGATGGCCTACACCCTGTGGACGCGCTTCCTCCGACATGCGCCGACGCGGCCCGACTGGCCGGACCGCGACCGCTTCGTCCTGTCGGCCGGGCACGCCTCGATGCTCCTCTACTCGCTCCTCCACCTGACGGGCTACGACGTATCGCTCGAGGACCTCAAGTCGTTCCGCCAGTGGGGCTCGAAGACACCCGGTCACCCGGAGTACCGCCTGACGCCCGGTGTCGAGGCGACGACCGGGCCGCTCGGCCAGGGCTTCGCCAACGCCGTCGGCATGGCGATCGCCGAGCGCCGACTCGCCGCCGAGTTCAACCGGCCCGGTCACGAGATCGTCGACCATTGGACCTACACGCTCTGCTCGGACGGCGACCTCCAGGAGGGGATCGCCTCGGAGGCGGCATCGCTCGCCGGCCATCTCCGGCTCCGCAAGCTGGTCGCGCTGTACGACGACAACCACATCCAGCTCGACGGCCCGACGTCGATGGCCTGGTCGGAAGACGTCGTGGCCCGTTTCGAGGCCTACGGCTGGCACGCCGCCCATGTCGTCGACGGCAACGACATCGAGGAGATCTCGCGCGCGATCGAAGTCGCCCGCGAGGACGAGCGGCCGTCACTCATCGCGATCCGGACCCACATCGGTTTCGGCAGCCCGAACCGCCAGGACACCCAGAAGGCCCACGGCCAACCGCTCGGAGCGGACGAGGTCCGGCTCGTCAAGGAGGCCTACGGTTGGGATCCGGATGCCCAGTTCCTTGTCCCGGACAAGGCCAGGGAGCTGTTCCGCCGGGCAATCCCGGCCGGCGAGGCGATCGTCGAGGCGTGGCACGAGACTTTCGTCGCCTACGAGAAGGCGTTTTCTGGCCTGGCATCCGAGCTCCACCGCCGCCTCGACGGCCGGCTGGCCGAGGGCTGGGATGCCGGCTTGAAGACGTACGCCCTCGGCGAGGAGGTCGCGACCAGGAACGCGAGCCAGGAGGCCATCCAGGCACTGGCCGGGCCGGTCCCGGAGCTCTTCGGCGGCGCCGCGGACCTGTCCGAATCGAACCTGACCGACGTCAAGGACGGCGGGAACTTCGAGGCCGACGAGCCGGGCCGGAACCTGCGGTTCGGCGTCCGCGAGCACGCGATGGGCGGCGTCGCCAACGGCATGGCGTATCACGGCGGGTTCATCCCGTACGTCGGCACATTCCTGACGTTCAGCGACTACATGCGCGGCTCCGTTCGGCTCGCCTCCCTCAGTGGCCTCCACGTGATCTACGTCTGGACCCACGATTCGGTCGGGCTCGGTGAGGATGGGCCGACCCACCAGCCGGTCGAGCATTACGCGGCGCTCCGGGCGATCCCGAACCTGTGGTTCGTCAGGCCGGGCGATGCCAACGAGGCGGTGGCCGCGTGGACACTGGCCCTCGAGCGCGGGGCGGAGGATCCCTCCGGACCGGTGGCGCTGTCGCTGACTCGCCAGAAGCTTCCGACGCTCGCGGGCACGGCCGAGAAGGCTCGCGAGGGCCTCCGCCGCGGCGGATACGTCCTGCGCGAGGCGTCCGGCGGCGCGGGTTCGATCAAGGCAATCCTCATCGGGACGGGCTCCGAGCTCCAGCTCGCGTTCGGGGCCGCAGAGGCGCTCGAGCGCGACGGCACCCCGACGCGGGTCGTCTCGCTTCCCTGCTGGGAGCTGTTCGAGCGCCAGGACGCGGCCTATCGCGAGTCGGTGCTGCCGAGGGCGGTCCGGGCGCGCGTCGCGGTCGAGGCCGGCGTGTCGCTCGGTTGGGATCGATGGGTGGGCGATGAGGGGGCGATCGTCGGGCTCGACCATTTCGGCGCCTCGGCACCCGCCGGGACGATCTTCGAGAAGTTCGGCTTCAGCGTCGATCGCGTCGCGGGCGTTGCGAGGGACGTTGTCGCGGGCAAGGTGCGCGGCCCGATCCCGACCCTCGAACCCGGCCACCTGCCGGCACCGCGCGGCGGCCACCCCAGCCTCGCCCACGGCGAATCCGGTGTCGGCCGAACGTCGTCTTCGGACCCGGGACACAGCTGATGCGCGTCGCGTTCAGCGCCGATCACGCGGGCGCAGCGATGAAGGACGCGCTGATCCGGCGACTCGGCGCCGCGGGCCTCGGCCATGAGCTGATCGACCTCGGCGGCGACGGCTCGGACCCGAACGACGACTACCCGGACTTCGCCCAGCGCCTCGGCGAGGCGGTCCGTGGCGGGGCTGCGGATCGCGGCATCCTCATCTGCGGCTCCGGCGTCGGGGCGAGCGTCGCGGCCAACAAGATGCACGGCATCCGCTCTGCCGTCTGCCACGACACCTACTCCGCCCACCAGGGCGTCGAGCACGACGACATGAACGTGCTGACGCTGGGCTCGCGGGTCATCGGGCCGGAGCCCGCCTACGAGTGCGCCGTTGCGTTCCTCGCGGCCAGGTTCAGCGGCGCCGAACGCCACGTGCGTCGCCTGGGCAAGGTCAAGGCGATCGAAGCCGCGGGCTGAGAGGCCCGATAGCGGACGCGGGACTATCCTGTGTCGTCAAGGCAGGAGGAAGCCTGGATGAGCGACGCGACAGGAACGACGGCAGCCGCCGGGCTGGCCCTCGGCGAGCACACAGCCGCGTTCGACGCGGCCGTCGTCCGAGCTCGCGACGAGCATTGGGCCGAGCGCCTGTTCGACCGCGACCCGTCGCTCTGGTCGTCGGACGCACGGGTCCAGGCCGCGATCAGCGATCGCCTTGGCTGGCTCGATTCGCCGGCCCATTTCTCGACCCAGATCGCCGCTCTCGAGGGTTTCGGCGAGGGCATCCGCGACGCGGGGTTCAGCACGGCGGTGGTCGCCGGGATGGGCGGCAGCAGCCTTGCCCCGGATATCCTCGCGCGGACGTTCGGGACCGCCGAGGGCTGGCTCGACCTGCGCATCCTCGACTCTACCGATCCGGCAGCCGTCGCCGCAGTCGTCGACGATCTCGATCCGCTCGCCACCCTCTTCATCGTTGCCAGCAAGTCCGGGACGACGACCGAGCCGCTCGCCTTCCAGGCGGATGCGTGGGCCCGGATCGAGGCGGCCCTCCGCAACCACCATGCGCCGCGCAACGAACACGCCGGCGAGCTGATGATCGCCATCACGGATCCTGGCAAGAGCGTCGAGTCGATCCCCCACCACGACCAGCTGCGGGAGGTCTTCCTCAACCCGCCGGACATCGGCGGGCGGTACTCCGCGCTGAGCTATGTCGGGCTCGTGCCGGCCTCGCTGATCGGCCTGGACCTGGATGCCCTTCTCGCCTCCGCGCTGGCGATGGCCGGGTTGTGCCGCGAGCCGGAACCGACCGCCAACCCGGGCGTCGCGCTCGGGCTCGCAATGGGGACCCTCGCCAGGGCCGGTCGCGACAAGCTGACGTTCCTCGCCGACCCGGAGATCGCCGCGTTCGGGGCGTGGGCGGAGCAGCTCATCGCCGAGAGCACCGGCAAGCGCGGCCTCGGGATCGTGCCGGTCGATCGGGAGCCGCTCGGTGAGCCGTCGGCCTACGGCCGTGATCGCGTCATCGTCCGGCTCCGGCTGAGCGGCGCGAGCGGAACCGCTGTCGAGGCGGCGGATCACCTGACCGATGCCCTCGAAGCTGCCGGTCACCCCACCATCCGGATCGACGTCGCCGACCCGATCGATCTCGGCGCCGAGGCCTACCGCTGGGAGGTCGCGACCGCGATCGCCGGCGCCGTGCTCGGCATCGACCCGTTCGACCAGCCGAACGTCGAGGAGGCAAAGAACCGGACCCGCGACCTCCTCGCCCACCACGAGGACGGCGCCAATCGCCGGGCGACCGACGCCGAAGCAGCCTCGCCACTCGCCACGGATGGCGGCCTCGCCCTTCACGGCGACGCCCCGCTCCGGCTCAGCAGCGACGGCGAACGGACGCTGGTCGGCGAGCTGCGGCGGCACCTCGAGCGACGACGCCCGAACGCCTATCTCGCGATCCAGGCGTTCATCGCCCCCTCACCGTCCCGCGACGAGGCCATCGCCCGGATCCGGACGCTCCTCCGCGGCGCGACGGGCTGCGCGACGACGGCCGGCTACGGACCGCGCTTCCTCCACTCGACCGGCCAGCTCCACAAGGGCGGCGCGCCGATCGGCTGGTTCCTGCAGCTCACCTCGGACCATCCGGTCGATCGCCCGATTCCCGGCTGGCCGTACACCTTCGGCCACCTCATCGACGCCCAGGCGCAGGGTGACTTCGAGGCGATCGAGTCGCACGATCTGCCGATCATCCGGATCCACCTGGCCGATCCCGAAACCGGGCTGGCCGCCCTCGAGTCGGCCCTCGCGACCGCGCTGGAGGCGACGATCAAGTCCGGCTGACAACGACATCCGCGGTCCGGAAGCATCGGGTCGCGACCACCTTGCCACGGCCATCACCCCACAGGGAGGCTCCTCGGATGCGGATCGGTTTCGTCGGACTCGGCCGGATGGGCGCGAACATGGTTCGTCGCCTCCTCCGCGACGGGCACGAGGTCGTGGCCTACAACCGGACGCCGGAGAAGACGAAGGAGATCGCCGGGGAGGGGGCGACGGCCGCCTTTTCGATCGGCGAGCTGGTGGACAAGCTCGAGAAGCCGCGGGCGGTCTGGATCATGGTTCCGGCCGGCGACGCGACCGAGGCCCAGATTGAGGAGTTGCTCGAGCATCTCGAGGCCGGTGACACGATCATCGACGGCGGCAACACGAACTTCCACGACGACCAGCGCCGCCAGCGCGACCTCGCGGCGAAAGGTATCAACTACGTCGACGCGGGAACGAGCGGCGGGATCTGGGGCCTCCAGGTCGGCTATTGCCTGATGGTCGGCGGGGAGAAGGACGCGGTCGAGCCGCTGGAGCCGATCTTCAAGTCGCTGGCCCCGGAGGGCGGCTACCTCCACGTCGGCGGTCCGGGTGCCGGTCACTACGTGAAGATGGTCCACAACGGCATCGAATACGGCCTGATGCAGGCCTACGCCGAGGGGTTCGAGATCATGCACGCCTCGTCGTACGAGCTCGACCTGGCGGGCATCTCCGAGCTCTGGATGCAGGGTTCGGTCGTCCGCTCGTGGCTGCTCGAGTTGGCCGGCCGCGCCTTCCGGGCGAACGGCCCGGACCTCGAGCACCTCAAGGGCTTTGTCGCCGACTCGGGCGAGGGTCGCTGGACCGTTCAGGAGGCGATCGACCACGACGTCCCGGCGCCGATCATCACGCTGTCGCTGCTGACCCGCTTCCGGTCGCGCCAGGACGACTCCTAGGGCGCCAAGGTGCTCGCAGCGCTCCGCAATGAATTCGGCGGGCACGAAGTGAAGACGGAGTGAGTGCCACCCGATCATGACCGACACGACGATCCCGAAACGGCGGACGACGAAGCCTGGCGGCCCTACGACGGCGCCCGAAACCGCGCCCGACAATCCGCCCTATCCCTCGCCGCGACTGAAGGACGCCCCGCGGACGATGCGTGAGGTCCGCCTTGCCCGAGGCGGCAAGAAGCGTCCG